>QZKZ01000026.1 GCA_004796465.1 Desulfovibrio sp. | reverse complement strand
GAGCACTACCTGGGGCATGTTGCGACGCATGTCCAGGAGCACCTGGGTGCGCTCAAAGAGCGAATCCACCTTTTTGGAGAGCCGGGTTGTGACGTCGTCCGATTCACTGATGTTGAACTGGGGCGAGAGGCCGAGCAGTGTGGGGTTGAAGTTCAGGGCGTCATTGAACCGCTCCAGGTCGGCCTCGTCCTGGTACTTGATCACGCAGTGCAGGGTGGAATAGGTCTGCCACGCGTAGCCGCCGTCAGGCGGGGCCTGGGAATAGGCCTCAGCCGGCAGGCACGCCAGGGCCGCGAACAGGAACAGAGTCCTGAACCCGGTCTGAAATGCTGCTCTGCCCGGCCTGGCGTTCATAGAGATACCCTACTTTTTCGTGGCCTCGGTGATGATGTCCCGGCAGGCCATGTCCCTGAGCCCGACAACCTTGCGCATGGCCTCGGACTCCGGAGCCACCCGCATCACCGCGTCAAAGGTCTCCTCCACCTGGGTCTGGATCTCGGCCATGCGGTCGTGCATGGTGTCCACAAAGGTGTTCAGGGAGTTGGCCAGGTCCTTGAGCTGGTCTTCCTTGCGCAGCCGGATGCGCTTGGTCAGGTCGCCCTTGGCGATGAGTTCAAGGTCTGTTTCAAAGCGGTACAAGGGCCCGGCGATCTTGTGCGAGATGTAAAGGGTCACGGACACGGCAGCCAAGGAGATGACCGCCAGGGTGATCAGGTTGGTGTAGATGATCGCGGGCAGGATCACCTCGGAGGTGGTGCGCAGGGCCAGCCGCGAGTTGTGGAAGGTTGAGGTCAGGGTGTCGCTGGAAAAGTAGTAGACCAGGGCCGTAGACAGCACCGACCCCAGGAGCACGATGATGCAGAACTTGACGATGAAGCGCAGTTGGAAGTCTTTTTTGATGTAGAGTTGCTTGCGCTTGAATTTCTTTTTTTTCTCGGCCATGGGGTTCTCCTTGCGGGCCTGGCCCGGCAATGTGACTTAAAATGAAGCGAACACGGCCTCGTCTATCTCAATGTCCGCACTGGATTTGAGTTCCTCGATCCAGGCTTCCAGCGCGCCGGTCATTTTCTCATCAATAAGGGTCTGTTGGATGTGGTCGTGCATCTCGTCGGTCATCTCTCCGAGGTCAGGATTGGCCGCGAGCATTTCCTCGTAGCGGCGTTCCACTTCCTCGCGGGTGACCAATGTGGTCTCGGCGATCTCCGCGCCCTTGATATCGAGCATGTCCCGGATCAGCGTGGTTTCCCAGTAGCGCTCAATGGCGCGCACGAACTCTTCGCGCCGGTCCAGGTGCTGGGCCACGGCTTGCTGGATGAGCAGTTCCTTGCGCACCAATTGATCGAGAAACTGCTGCTTCATTTCCTCGGTCAGCTCCATGTCGCCGTAGTAGCGCAGTTCCTCGGCCAAGCGGCGCTGGAACTCCTCGCGGGTCATCTCGTAATCATTGATCTTGGCCACGATAACCGAGCCGTTTTCCTCCGATTCCGAGCACCCAGCCAGGAATCCGGCGGCAAAACAAGCCAGGGCCAGGGCCGTGGCGGCGAGGACGATGTATGCTGTCTGTTTCATGGAAGTCGCCTTGGGTAACTAAGGTTGTTAAAAACCGCTTTCCTTGATGAGTATTGTATAAAGGAATTGCAGGGTGTCAACAAGCCGCGATCTGGGTTTGGTCTCCATCCAGACCTGGCCCCGTTGGCCGATACGCATTGCTTCTCCCGGTTCCAGGAACCGCACTTCCACGGCGTAGTAGCTTTTCTTGAGCACCAGTTCGCCGTATTCGTTCTCTATGACGGGTAGATCATCTTTGAGTGTGGAGAAAAACGCGTCTTGTTGGATTACCTCAATGCGTATTGGATTAATGTTGACGATCTCCCCATCACACTCTTCTTCCCCGGAGTTGGGATAAAAACTCACGGTATCACCCACATCCAAATCATCAATACGCTCCTCATCAACAAAGACAAAGGCAAAAACATCATCAAGGGACGCTATCTTTCCTAATATGTGATCTCTCGCGACATACATTCCTTCATGGATATCTTCATCCCATTCATACACCTTTCCGGAGATTTCTGAATACAACTTGTTCTGCTCCAGCTGCTCACTCAGACTGGAGAGCTGTGCCTGGGCGCTCTCTATCTCTTCTTCTTTCTGGATGATATGCGACCGCCCCGTATCATCGAGGTGTAGCATAAACAGCTGCTTTTGCAGAATCTCGATCTGCTGTTCCAGTTGCACCACCTTGTTGGCCAATTCCTCGGAGGTGAGCGCCACGAGCAGGGCTCCGTCCTCCACCACCTGGCCCCGTTCCACGCCCAACTCGTCCACGGTGCCGGAAAAGGGCGCGTACACGATCTGATGCTCCCGGGGCGTGACAATGCCGAACTCGGAAAAGGAGCGGGTCATGGGCAGACAAAACCACAGCCCGAAACCCACGACCACGGCGAATACCACAACGGTCCGCATACTGAACCGAAAATGCTTCCTGAGCTTCACGAGCGCCTCCACCTCCCGCAGCAAGGGCAAAACAATGAACCACAATATCTCCACGGCAAACAAAAACACACCAACAACTTTAGTGAACTTGTAATACACCAATACCGCAATACCAAAATACAGAAACAACCGGTAGATCCAGCAATAGATGGAATAGACCACCATGCCCCACAAGCGCCGTCGGCTCAAACGGGATTCCGGCGCTTCCAAATCCATTCCGAACAGCTTGGTGCGCATGGCCCAGCGCGTCACGGCGAATGCCCGGGGCTGGAGATTGTCAATGCCCCAGATGTCCATGAGCAGGTAATAGCCGTCAAAGCGCATGGCCGGGTTGAGGTTGACCAGAAAGGTCGAGAGCAGGGTCACGGACGAGACCACGAAATACACGGAGTGGGCCAGGCCCGGCCCGGTCACGCCCCAGCCGAACAGCGCCAACCCCGCGATCACGGTCTCGGACATCATGCCTGCCGCGCCGATGAGCAGCCGCTTCTTGCGGTCCGCGATCTTCCAGGCGTCGGTAACGTCGCAATACGCCACGGGCCACATGACGATAAAGGCCACGCCCATGTGCGGCACGCGCACGCCCAACCCCTTGGCCACATAGGCGTGGGCGAACTCGTGCACCACCTTCACGGCCACGATGGCCAAGCCGTAGATGACAATGCCCTTGAAGTTGAAGAAAAACGTAAAGGTGTGCACATACGCGTCGAACCGCTCAATGAGCAGCACCACGCCGATCATGGTGAATATGGCGTAGGCCAGCCAGGCCGGACGCCCGGCCAAGAGCTTGATCCAATTGAGGGTGGCGGTGAGAAAACCGTCGGGCCGGATCAGGGGCACGCGGAAATACAGGTAATGGAACAGCAGCCAGCGCATGGGGCTGGTTTCCCGGGCCGCTGCCTCGCGCGTGAGTTCATCCACGTCCTTGACGCCCGAGGACATGGTCAGGCCCCGCGAATCCACGTCGCGGGCGAACATGACAATCTCCTCGACCGTGAGCGAAAGCGAGGTCTGCTCGTTGATCTCCTTGAGCAACTCGCCCAGGATCATGGGCCGCCGCATGCGCTCAAAGAGCAGGGCCTCGGCCCAGCCTATCTTGTCGTAGGTCCGCGACAAGGGGTCGTAGACCGTGAACGTGGGCGAGCCGTCACCAGCCCTCGGCCCCTTGTACACCACCAGGTCGGGCCTGAGCACGGGCAGCGGCTGTTCAAGCGGGTCCTGTTCAGGTTCCTGAACGTTTTCCCTGTCCAGGGTTTCCCGCTCCTCAGCCGCGTCTTCAGCAAGCGCCGCGCCAGGAAGAGGTCCGGCCTGGCTCACAACTTAGTTCTCCGCGTTCCCGCCCGCCTCCATGCGCTCCTTGACGTGCTTCTGCAAGGAAACCAGGGCCTCCTGCAAGGACCGCTGCAGCTTGGCCGCATTGGACAGGGAGAGCACGATGCGGTTGTTGATGGTGGCTTCGTTCTCCACGGAACGGTGGCGATTGCCGAATTCAATGGTCACATCCTCGGGGCTGATGAAAATGTTGAACATGTCCCGGTAGGAATATTCCAGGTCGTGCTTCACATGCACCTTGAGCTGCTTCTCCGCGTTGTTCTCGGGCATTGTCTCGTCTCCTCGCGCTTAAAGGCGGTTTTATTATATTTTATGTGGGGCTCTGCCCCACACCCCGCATAGGGGCTCCGCCCCTACGAACCCCGCCAGGGCCGTGTGCCTGTGGCATAAGACATTCTAGGGCTTTGGCCCAAGAATGTCTAAATGGCCCTGGACCCGCAATTGGTTTGGCGCTTGTGGCGGTGAATCGCCTGCAAGGCCCACGGCGTACGAAATATTTATAGACCAAGCACCCGGTTCATCCAGGCCCAGGGCTTGCGCAGCAGCCAATAGGCCAGGGACACCCGGTCGCCGTAAAGCACGGCTGTGCCTTGCAAGCCTATTTTTAGTTCCCTGTCGAGATCGCGCCACTGGGCCTCGGCCATGACGCTGGGCACGCCGTCCGGCGACAGCCCCACATTGGGAGCCACGTAAGCCAAATCAGCCCGCAAGCTGGAGTCGGGAAACGCGTTGAGAAACACCTTGAGCTGGCGCTCCTCGTCAAAGTCCACGTTGTCGTCGTCAGGCAGCCAGATCCTCAGCTTGGAATGCTCTGATTTGACCAGCTCCAGCACCCTTTCGCCAATGACCACGGGCCTGCCCCGCCACTCGTGCGGGTCGTCGATGACCACCTGCCCGGCCAAATCAGCCGTGACCTCCAAACGGGACACATTGTATTCGGCAAGTTCCAACCGCGCCTTTTCCTGCTCCAGCCGGTGCTCCAAAATCGCGATCTCGGCGCGGGCCTCCTCGTCGCCAAAGGCCAGCATGCGTGAGCGGTTCAGGCTGGACTCGATGATGCGCACCTGCTGCTCCGCCACTTCCAGCTCTTCCAGGGCCACCCGCTTGTCATAAATGAACAGCAGCTCGCCCTGGTCAACGGACTGGCCCGGCTCCACCACCACTTCCTCGACAACACCATTGAGCGGGGCAGTGACCACCAGGGGGTCCTTGGCCACCACGGTGCAGGGCGCGACCACCCTGAGCGGCAAACGCACGAAAATGAGCAGGGCCAGCATAACAGCCACGAACGCCAGGAACCGGCCCCGGGAAAAGGCTCCCTTGGCCAGCCTGCTGCCCATGCCCGGGCGGTCCAGCTTTTCCCAGGCCGCGCCATAACCCAGGGTCAAGGGCTGGAACAGCTTGAGTTCCGCGGCCTGCCACTGTTTCTCGCCCCAGCGCTCCAGCCACAACCCGGCCTTGAGCTTCTTACGCGAGTAGATGGGCAGCCAAAGCACGGACAAACCCGAGGTCTTTTCACCCAGTTGCTTCCAGGCCTCCTTGTCCACGTCGGATTCGAAGATGGCCTCGTTGACCACTGCGTTTTTGCCGTTTTCACTGAACGCGGCTATACAATCGCACCACTTGGCGGCCAGCTCCGAGTACTTGTCCACGGAGCTTTTGCCGGACACGCCGATGAGCGCGGGCTTGCGCCCGTCCATGGCCCACAGGGAGGCCCGGTCGTAGGGGCACAGGGCCACGGTGCGGTTGAGGATGCGGAATTCCAGCTCCTGGCGCGACTCGGCCAGGACCGACTCCAGGGTGAGCTGGTGCAGGACGCTGACCGCGCGGACAGCGTCATAGGACGGCGTGGAAGGACCCTTGGGCTGCGTCATTCTGCTTTCATACCTTTTTCCGCGCCAAGACACAAAGGGATGCGGTCACGACAAAGCCCCGCCCCTGTAATATCAGGGGACGGGGCTCTTGCTCTTGTCGGGCGCTACGGCAGATCCAAAATCAGCGTTCCGGTCATGCCGCTGCGCAACTGCCCCTCGCTGTTGTCCACTTCCGCGTAGATCTCAAAAGTGCCCGAGGCCGGGTCCAGGGTCGCGCTGATGTGGGACACCGCGCCCGAAACCTGGGCGTCGATCTCATTGACCTGGATCATGACCTCCAGGCCCACGGACACGGACCGGAAGGCAGCCGAGGGCAGCAGGGTCTTGACCAGGAGTACGGAGTCGTCCACGATCTCCAACAGTTCCTGGCCTTCCTGCACGGTCTCGTGGGCGTTGACCATGAGCTTGCTCACCCGCCCGGTAAAGGGCGCCACAATGGTGCAGGACTCAATGTCCCGGTCGGCCTGGGCGTATTCGGCCTGGGCCACGCCCAGCGCGCCGCGCGCCTGCTCCACTTCCAAGACCGAGGCCGAGTCGTTCTCAAAGAGTTCCTGGTTCACGGAATAGGTTTTACTCGCCGCAGCCACCTGGGCTCCGGCCCGGTTGCGCGCCAAACGGAAGCGCGAGTCGTCGAGCAGGACCAGCACGTCGCCTTGGGTAAAGGCCTGGCCAAACTCCTTATTGACCTCCAATATAGTGGCCGTGACCTCGCTGGCGACTATCGCCTCGTAGCGCGGCGTGAACACCACGGACAGCGGCGTGCCCAAATCCGCGCCAGCCGTGTCCTGGGCCGAGGCCGGCGTGGCGGTCACCACCGCCAGCACAAGACACATCAACAGTACTGCGCGCAAACGCTGCATGGCCCGCTCCTTTTTCCTTCTTGGTCCCGGTGTTTTGCCTAGTTGGCTTGGATGTCCACTGCCAGTTCGGTTCCGTGTTCCGCTTCGGCCCTGTCAGCCAACCGCGCGGCGTCCTCGTCAAAGGTGGACGAGGTCAGGTCGCCGGAGGTCACGCCGGGCACTTCCTGGTAGGCTCCGGCTTCCCAGTCGCGGCCCAGGGAGTTGGCCACCCGCGCCATGGCCGAGATGAGCCGGGCATAGCTGGAGTGGTACTCCATCTTGGCGGACAAACTGCGCTCTTCCATGTCCAGGAGCATGGCCCGGTGCACCTTGCCCTGCTCAACTTCCAGGCGAACGGTCTCGGTGAGTTCGGCGCGCTTCTCGGCCACGGCCTTGAGCTGCGTGGTCTGCTCCAGCATATCCTGGTATTCGATGACCGACAGGGCCACCTGGGCCATGACAGCCGCGGAAATCTGCGCCCGTTCCGTGCGCACCCGCCGGGTCTGGGCGTCAGCCACGCGCATGTCCGCCCAATAGCCGGGAATGGACAGGATGTCCCAGGAAATGCGCAGGCCCACTGTGTACCAGTCGTTGTGGACCAGGTAGTCGTTGTCGTCGTGGTCGTAGCGGTAGTACGGCGTCACCGTGGGCAGCATCTTGATCAGGGCTTGATGCGCCTCGTTGCGGGAGATGTTTTCCGCGATGTCCTGCTCGAACAATTCGGGACGGTTGAGAAGGGCCTCGTCCTGCATGGCCGAGAGGTCCACAGGCATGGGATCGGGCAGGATGGTGAAGTCAAAACCCGAGACAATGATATTGGTGTCCGGCTCCAGGCCCATGAGTTGGTTCAGCTCCACCCGGGCCGAATCGTATTCCTTGAGGATCTTGCGCAGCAGAAACACGGTCTCCATGATCGTGGCCTCGGTTTCCAGGGCCTCGGAGCGGGGCACCAGCCTGCGCTGGACATTGTCCTCCAACACCACGAGCCGCGCTTCCAGCTCCTGGATCATGATGTCGGCCTGCTCCGCGGTTTCCTGGGCCACGGCCACGCGGGCGTAGGCCTGGGTCACGTCATAGGCCAGGTTTTGCCGCACGCGGCGCAGCCGCTGTTCGGTCACGCCGATACGCGACAGCTCCTGGCCCCACTTCATGAAATTCACCGCGAAGTTGAGCAGATTCCAAGACAGTTCCGCGCTGTGCCGGGCCGTGTTCTGCTCGCTGGACATGGACGCGGCCAAGGATTCCTCGCCCGTGTAGTAGTTCTGCGAGCTGGAGGCCGCCTCGTTGTCCCGGTGGCTGCGCTCGGCGCTGAGCACCAGGGAGGGCAGCAGGTCAAAGATGGCGCCCGTGGCCACTTCTTCTTGAATGGCCTGGTCGTCCACGGCCATGGCCACGTCCAGGTTGTTCATCAGGGCAAAGGCAATGGCGTCGCCCAGGGAAAAGGGCTGGTCTACGCTGAGCGTGCCCAGGGACTGCGGCCCCTGTTCGGTTTCGGCGATAACCTCCAGTTCCTGGGCCTGGATAGCGGCCACGTCCTGGTCGCGGTTCTCCATGCGCATGGTTTGGAGCTGTTGCTCTTGTTTGGGACAGCCCCACAAAACTCCCGCGAGAACCACGAGCAGAACCACAAGCAGACAATTCACTCGGTACGGCCCTCTGAGCGGCCGGAACAATGACGGTACCATAAGGCGCCTCCAACGATTGCGTTGAAGTGTGGCCGAAAGCAAAGCAGCTGTTTGCCGGGCGCTGCTCAGCTTCGGAAAAGATGCCTGGAGGCGATAAAAGGCCGGGGGTGTTGATGTCTCCGGCTGCTCGTGCGCAAGGGACGCTGAAAAAGGATACGAATTGGCGAAAATCCTTGAACTGATTCCAGCCGAAGCCAGTACATGCGCTTTGGTCGAAACGCTCCGCGTCCCTGGGGCCGCCTCCTCGGCATGAGCCCCCGAATCCCCAAAAGTCTAGGAAACTCTCTACAATATAGCCAGGCGTAGCGCAAGGTGGAGAGGGATAATGCGTATATATACCTTTTCCCGTGTCCATAATCTTGCATGTGTGGTCCAAAGCCCAATCGCCGGGCATTGTACCCCATACGCCGAACACGGCCGAAATCTACACTTTCGGATCACACTCCCAGCGTATCTTTAGCACCACCGAACAAGAAGGCGCTGCCCAGGCCACCCGCACCCGGAAAAGCAGCCAGGGGACGCACATCCGGTGTCAGCCCCGCAAACCGCTGGGCTTGGGGCGCAGGATCAGCATGACCGGCGTCAACACGGCCAGGGCCAACACCACGTACCCTGTGAGGGCCAGTATGGTG
>QZKZ01000157.1 GCA_004796465.1 Desulfovibrio sp. | reverse complement strand
GTTCAACCCCGTCCTGCAGGATGCGCAAGGAATCAGAGTGTACTTCCAGGACAAAGGTGGTGGGTTCGCCGGTCCAGCGTATTTGAGCCGAGGCCTCGGTTGGGGCGGTGATGCGGTGCACTGCGCCGTATTGGTCCAATTCTTGTTGGCTTAAAAAATGAAAAATATCTCGCCCATCCCTGCCGGATCTGGCACTTGTACTGGCGTATAAGCTCCCTGAAAGGGGCAGTAGGGAATACACACGCTGGCCCAAGGAGTGGGAACTATACTCGCGGGATGGGAACTCGGTCCTCAGCAGGCTGCGGTAAGGTGTAAGCAGGTCGCTGTCGCGCTCGGGGTGGGAAAAGAGCCGCGCGGCCAAGTTCCACTCATTGTCCAGGACAGAATACCGCCACAGCTCGCCCCAGGGCCACATGCCAACGTAGAGATCTCCGCCGTAAAGGGCAAAAGTTTGCGCCTCGAACATGCCGGAGTGGGCGTAGTCCAGCGGCGCGGAAACAAACTCCAAGGTGTTGCCGTCCCAGGCGTAGATGCCGCCCGTGGGGAAGTTGCCCAGAAGCAACCTGTCGTAAACGTTGAGCATGGTGTACATTTGGAAAACATTACCCGAGTTGTCCTGGATCAACCGCCACTGTTCGCCGTCAAATCCATACAACCAGCCCAGGTTGCTGACCATGAGCACTTCGTTGTCCAATACTCCGTAGCAGTAGGGAAAGGCAGAGGAAGTGGCAAGTTCAAGGGTGGCGGCATGGTCCATATCAGCCCGATCCCTATCCGGAGTCCAGGGGACGGCGTGGACCTTGGCTTTGGAAAGGTCGGACTCGCCCTCCTCCCAGGCGAAAAGGTTTCCCGCGCCATAGAAGAACAGGGCCGTGGTTCGCTCGGAAGCGAAGATAGTCCGGCCCTGGTACTCCACCTGGCTAGGACGGAACACCAAGTTTCCGCTGGCTACTGGAGTTTGGTAATAGCGAGGCGCAGTGGTGTCCTCGCGCCAAGTGGTTGAGGCGGAATCCCAGACCATCGGGGAGCCGTAATTCATGGCGTTGGCGAGCAGCTCACCGTTATATGCAGTGATAAAGGTCCCCATGGCCGGGCTGGGCCGGGGCAGGGAAGAGATTTCCAAGGCTTCGTCTCGATCGCCGTGCAAATACAACTGGAGTTCATGCCGGTTGCCTTGGAGCATTGTGTTGTACACACTGGCGAAACCAGCGCCGAGCACGACCTCTCCCTGCGAATCTCTCACCTCGAACAAACTGCCCAAGGGTTGGCCCAGGTCCTGGCCGAAGTTCACGTTGACGGTAAGGGCGTAGTGCAGCTCCTCCGAAGCCTGGACCGCTCCGGGCGTGAACACGGTCCAGCACAGCAAAGCCGTCAAGATGAAACGTTGCAAACGCGCATAGGATGACAATACGGGAGAGGCGGAGCGCTGGGACACGATATTCTCCTTGGCGGTCTTCAGGACGCGATATTCGCAGCCAACCCATTGATGCCAAATGGCGTTGGCCACTGCAATAAAAAAGCGAGGCAGCGTGTTGCGATTCCCCTCGGGATACGGCTACAAGAGTCGTGTTGAGGAGAAACACACGCATGAATGAAACACGCAACCTCCGTAACATGGTGATTGCCGTGCTCGCGGTCATTGGAGTGGGCACGGGCGGGTACCTGCTCCTGGAGCAGGGCTGGTCCGTGCTCGACGCCCTGTACATGACCGTGATCACCATCACCACCATTGGTTTTGGCGAAATCCACGATTTGTCCCCGGCCGGGCGGGTGTTCACCATGGCCCTGGTCTTTTGCGGCCTGGGTCTGGCCGCGGTGTTCGCGACCCAGGTGGCCAAGGCCATTGTGGAGTCGGGTTTTAAAAACCTCTACGGGAAGCGCAAGATGAAAGAACGGGTGGCTCGTTTGAGCGAGCACTATATCGTGTGCGGCTACGGCCGCATTGGCCGGGCCATCTGCCTCAAGCTTTTTGAGATGGACCTGGGCTTCGTGGTGGTGGATGCGGACCAGGACAAACTGGCTCGGGCGTCCCAGCGCGGCCATCTCGTGGTGGAGGGCGACGCGGCCCAGGACGGGGTCCTGCTCTCGGCCAGGATCAGCCGGGCCGCGGGCATCGTGCTCTGCATCAACAACGACGCGGACAACATCAACATCGCCTTGGCCGCCAGGGAACTCAACCCCAACATCTACATCGCGGCCCGGGGCAGTGACCAAGCCATTGAATACCGCATGCTGCGCGCCGGGGCCAACACCGTGGTCTATCCCATGGAACTGGGCGGCGAGCAGATCGCGCGTTTGTTGGCCAGGCAAGCCGGGCTCGAGAGCGACATACTGGGCCGGGACGCCCAAGCTCCTTCGGTCCTGGGGTACGGGTTGCGGCTCTTTCGCACCTTTGAGGAGGAAGCGGTCAGCGTGGGCCAGGCTGTCAAAGACGCGGGCGCCATGTCCGCCGTGAGCTTGCAGACAGCCGACGGCGGGGATACGCCCTCGCCAGGGCCCGAAGAATTGGTGCGAAAGGGCGACACCCTGGTCCTGTTGGTCAATGAAAGCGCCTGCAACACGGACGCGTGTGTTGTCGACGACCTGGTGGCCTGGTCCGACGACCTGCTCCTGGGCATTCCGGCCATTGACGCGGAGCACCGGGTGCTGGTGCGCTACGCCGAGGAGTTCCAGCAGGGGGTCAAGCAAGGCATTGATCCCGAGGCCGTGGCCCGGCTCTTTGACAGGCTCCTGGATTACACCACCCGCCACTTTGCCCATGAAGAAGCGCTCATGCACGAAAACAACTACCCGGATGTTGAAGAGCACGTGGCCGAGCACCGCCGCATCACCCGCCTGGTCATGGAACTCAACCGAGACCGGCGCTATGTGTTTCCCCAATCCATCGGCTCGTTCCTGCGCCAGTGGATCATCGGCCACATTCAAAAGACTGACCAAGGTTATGTCGGTGTACTGCGCAAGTAGTCCAAAACTTTAGACTCGGCCGGAGAGGCCGAAGCACAAGGAAGAGCCATGGAAATCAAGGTCATGAAACGGGGGTTTTTCAACCGGATCCTGGGCAGGCCCGCCACCGGGCTGCCCAGCCAACCCGATTGTTGGACCCAGGAAAATGGCACGATCCGGATCGATCTGGCCAAGGCCCCGGAATTGGCCGAGCCGGGCGGCGCCTTGCGCATCGAAGACGAAAAGTTGGACCAGCGTGTGCTCGTGGTGCATGGCATGGACGGTTCGTACCACGCATTCGCCAACAGCTGCACCCACGGCGGCCGCCGCCTGGACCCCGTGCCGGGGACCGGGACCGTGCAGTGCTGCAGCGTGGGCCATTCCACCTTTGACTACCAGGGCAAGCTCCTGGCGGGCATGGCCAAGGAAGACATCACGCGGTATGCGTGCTCGGTGGAGAATGGGATGCTGACCGTTGATCTTGCCTGAACCCTGGGCCAGGCTCCCGGACAGAACCGGCGTGTCCCTGCTGGGATGATGCCGTGTCTCGTTGGTTTCGGGTCGCGTTCCAAAGGGTATCGTGCTAAACTCGTCCAATACCTTGAGCATTGTACGGAAGGCCCTCGTGTGAGATTAACGCCGCGAAATCGTCGCCAACTCGATGTGCTGGTGTTTTAGAATAAACGAGGAAAATGGGGGCTTTCCAATCTGCCGGCAAGGTGCAGGTAAGGCCCGCCAACGATGAATCCTCTCTTGCACCGGAAAGGCGGGGGGCAATGAAGATAGCATTGGTCTTATGCATGACGCTGGTTCTGACGGTCCCAGGGTTCGCCCAGGATATCATCGTGGTGACCGAGCAGTGGCCGCCCTACAATTTCAGCGGGAATGAAGAAACACATGCCGGGGCCTCCGAGGCCCTGCACGGCTTCATGGCCCTGGCAGGTTTGGCCGCGCCGAGGCCCTCAGGGAGCGTGGAGGTCCAAGGCGTTGTCACGGAGATCGTGCACGAGACCTTGAGCCGGGCCGGGCTCGACTACACCATTGAGGTCATGCCCTGGTCCAGGGCGTACACCACGGCCATGCATTCGGAAAATGTGATGATCTACTCGATCTTCAAGCTGCCCAGCCGTGAGCCCCTGTTCCAGTGGATTCCCCTGCACGGCCCCGCAGTGGCCATGTACCTGTTCAAGCCCGCGCACCGCACGGACATTCAGGTCCACGACCTGGAGAGCGCCAAACAATATGTGGTGGGCGTGACCCGGGACACCTCCACCCATCACTTTCTGGTGGAAAAGGGCTTTGTGGAGGGCGATAACCTGGTGCCCCTGGCCAGCGAGGAACAGAACATCCAGATGACCTTGCCCGGCGTGGAGCGCACGGACCTGCTCACGGGCGACCGATTGTCCCTGGCCCATTGGCTGAGCCAAAGCGGCCTGAACATGGACTATTTGGAGGAAGTCACCTTCCTGTTCCAAGAGGAATTCTACTTCGCCTTTGGCCAGGAGACCTCTCCGGAAGTGGTGGAGAAAATTCGTAGCGCTGTTGAAGAACTCGCTGCGGACGGCACTATTGAGCGGATTATGTCGGAGTATTACGAATCCCTGAGTTCAGGGATACGGTAATCCGAGCAAGGCATTCGCGCCAAAAGATTATCCGAGGCCCACATCCACCATGTCCCCCTCCACGAATTCTCCAGCCCCCACCTCGCTCCAGCGAGGCCTGCTCATCAGTTTGGCCGTGGTGCTTCTGTCCTGCACCCTGATCCTGGTGGGAGCGGCTTACGCCTACTACCTCATTACGATTGAGGCGGACATAGAGGAGCATGCGGACCAGTACGCAGAGAACCTGTCCATCAGCATGGAACGCTTGCTCTGGACCTTGGATGACGAGGCCGTGATCAACGTGGGCATGTATTACAAGTCCCTGCCCGATGTTTCCGCCTTGCGGGTGATGAACAGTTTTGGCGACGTGGTTTTCTTCTTTGACAAGGAGTTGCCGGACACGGTGGTGACGCGCGATGTCCAGGTCCTGTACCAGGGCGATGTGGTCGGCTTTGTCCGTCTGGCCTTGTCCACGGCCCCGCACACCGCGCGCAACATGGAGCTGCTTCGGACGGCCATGATCCTGGTCCTGATCGTGGGCGGGATCATGCTCATCTTTACCTACGTCATTCTGAGGCGCTTTCTTCGCCGGCCCTTGAGCCATTTGAACGAACTCGCCTCCACCTACGCGTCGGGCGAATTCGACCTGGAAGAGCCCCAGTCGCCGAGCAGGGAATTCCAAGGGGTGGTGTCGGCCCTGAGCCACATGGGCCGGACAATCAGGGCCCAAATATCTGAACTGCAGAAAGCCGAGGCCGCGTACCGGTCAATTTTTGAAAACACCGCTGAAGGGTTGGTCCAGACCTTGCCCGACGGAAGGGTCAGCAAGCTCAATCCCACCATGGCCCAGATGCTTGGCCATGATTCTCCCGAGCAAGCATTCGCCTCGCAAGCGGCCACATCCGCTGGTGTTTATGCCGACCCTTCCCGGCGCAAGGAGCTGTTGGAACAGGTCAAGAAACACGGCGAAGTACGGAGTTTCGAGACCGAATTGCTCAGGGCGGACGGGGAAAAGATAGTTGTGTCCATTAATTCCAGAGGAACCTTTGAGAACGGAGAATTGGTGCTTCTGGACAGCGTGGTGGAGAACATCACCGAACGCAAGCAGGCCGAAGCCGCCCTGCAAGCCGCCCACCAAGAACTTGAAGACCGGGTCGAACAGCGCACCCGCGAACTCCAGCAAGCCAACGAAAGGTTGCGCAACCTGGACGACCTCAAGTCAGCCCTTTTGTCCGCCGTGTCCCACGACATCCGCACGCCCCTGACCTCGGTGCTGGGTTTCGCCAAACTGGCGTCCAAGGACTTTACCAAGTTCTTTGCGCCGGAGCAGGGCGTGGACCCGGCCTTGGAGGCCAAGGGCGAACGAATTCTGCGTTGCCTGGACACCATTGTGGAGGAAGGCGAGCGCTTGACCCGGCTGATCAACGACTACCTGGACCTGACCAAGATCGAATCGGGCCGGATCGTGTGGAACGACCGGGATCTGGATGTAGGTGAGCTGGTGGCCCGGGCCATCAAGGCCGTGGAATTCGTGATTGAAGAAGCGCCTCACGTTGAGCTGAAGACCAGCTTCCAGGAAGGTCTGCCCAAGATCCATGCTGACGAGGACCGCATGCTGCAGGTTTTGGTCAATCTCCTGGACAACGCGGTCAAATACACTCCAGAGGGGGAAATCCTCGTGTCCACCCGCTTCAACGGCGAGAACATGCTGGAGATCCGGATCGCGGACACGGGCCGGGGCATTCCCGAGCCCGACCTGCCCATGGTTTTTGACAAGTTTCACCAGGTGGACCGCGAGGACACCTTGGGCGACATCCCCAAAGGCACGGGATTGGGCCTGGCCATTTGCCGCCAGATCGTGGAGCACTACGGCGGGCGCATTTCCGTGGACTCGACCCTGGGCCGGGGCAGCGTGTTCACCATTGTCTTGCCCGTGGCCTCGGCCGACTCCGCGTAATTTCCCCCTGCCTACTGGCCCCAGGAGAAAAAAGTGGGGCCTGCATGACCCACATGCAGGCCCCTGACGCCTCATGCGGGAGCACACCGCATTCAGGGAGGAGGCGAATATGGAGGTCAGGGATGTTGGGGACCAGGCCTCTTGCTTCTGGTGAGCAGCACGAACAGGGCCGGGATGAGCACTACCGCACCCACGGTGGCGGTCAGCTCGCCGAAGATGATGGCCTTGCACAGGGGCGCCCAGCCCGGATCGGACAGGGCCAGGGGCGTCAGGCCCGCGAAGTTGGTCACCGTGGTGCTGACGATGGGCCGCAAGCGGTCGGCCGCGCCCAGTTTGGCGGCCTCGAAAACGCTTTGCCCCTGCTTGCGCCGGGCGCGCATGGTCTCGATCATGATGATGGCGTCGTTGACCACAATGCCCACCAAAGCCACGATGCCGATGGCCGCGGAAAAGGAAAAGGGCATGCCTGTATTGATGAAGCCCAGGAACACCCCGACCAAAGCGAAAAGCACCGTGCTCAGGATGATGCCGGGATAGAGCAGGGAGTCGAAGAGCAGGGCCAGGATCGCGTAGACCAGGACAATGGCCACCATGAAGGCGACTAGCATGTTGCGGTACGTGGCCTCCACGTCCGCCTCCCCGGCGAACACGAACTCCTGCCCATCGGGCCAGTTTTCCTGCATTTCGTCCATGCGCGGCCGCATGCGTTCCAGGACCTCGGACACGTACACGCCTTCGAGCTTGGCCAGGACCGTGACCGAGCGGCGGCCTTCCCTGTGGAAGACCACGTGCTCGGCCTGGGTCATGACGGGTTCGGCCAGGCTCCACAGGGGCACGGCCCGGCCCTGGTTGTTGATGATGGTCAGCCGGGCCAATTCCTCCCAGCTCTGCAGCCGGTTGTGGTCCGGGCCGCTCCACACCGCGCCCAGCCGGATGTCCAGATCGTCTCGGGTGCCGGAGCGCCGGAACGTGGAGATCTTTTCGTTCTCCATGTAGGCCAGCATCTGTCCGGCCAGGGTAGCCTGGCTGACTCCGTAATGGTTCATGGCCTCGAACATGGGCCGGAATTCCAGCTCCATGCCTGCCGGGCCAATGGAGTCGCGGATGTCCACCACGCCGGGGATGGTTCCCAGTTCGGCCATGACCTGCCGGGCGGCCTCGCGCAGTTCGGACAGGCTGTTGCCCGAGATGTCGATTTGCACGGCGTCTTCGCCGCTGGACCCGCCGATTGCCGGATTCATGAGGATGCGCACGCCGGGCCGGTCCTTGAGGGCCTCTTCCAGTTCCGCGCGCAGTTCGTCCACGTATTCAAAGGCCAGGCGGTCCCGCTCCTTGCCGGGAGTGAGGAAGCAGGCGAATCCAATGATGTTTTCGCCCTGGTTCCGGCCCAGGTAGTCGTGGAACGAGGACAGGGAATAGGCGTCCTTGCCGCCGGTAATGCGCATGATGTGTTCGAAAAAGGGCTTGTGCTTGAGGATTTCCCCCAGTTCCTCGGCCACAGCTTGGCTCTGGTCCAGGGTGGTTCCGGGCGCGAGTTCAACCGCTATGCCCAGCGTCCGGCCGTCTTCCTTGGGGTACAGGGTGTCGCGCAGGCCCGTGGCCGCGAACACGCTGAACACGAAGAGCAGGAAAGCGCCCAGCACCCAGAGCAGGGCCTGCTTCCTGGAACCCACAACCGAGCTTCCAAGCCAACGCGAGAGGGCCTGCTCGGCCCGGTGGGAGAAACGGTCCACAGTCCCGGGGCCCTTGTGTTCGGCGCGGCTCAAAAAGAGCCGGGACATGGAAGGGCCGAGCAGCACGGACACGATGTAGGACATGGCCAAACACACGGACGCGGTCACGGGGATGACCCGGATGAACTTGCCGTCAACGCCGCCCACGCAGGCCAGGGGCACGAACACCAGGATGGTGGTCACGGAGCCGGAAAACGAGGGCACCGCGTAGTTGCGTATGGTTCGTTTCACCGAGCCGGTAAAGCCCAGCCGCTTGAGAAAAATGCCCTCGTGCATGCCCTCCATGATCAGGATGAAGTCATCAACCAGGAGGCCCAGGGCGAGAATCATGCCCACAATGACCAGCATGTTGAAGG
>QZKZ01000151.1 GCA_004796465.1 Desulfovibrio sp. | reverse complement strand
GTCATCTGCACATCCAAGGCCTCGACCTGGGTAAGGATATCCTCTTGGTCTTGGCCGGAACCGTTGCCCGCGCCACTCAGGGAAGTGGGGTGCTGTTCCAGGTTGTCCGCCATGTCCATGTCGGCGCGGGCCTCGTCCGAGCGGCCCAGGGCGTCCAAGGCCGCACTCCGACCAATATAGGCGCTGGGCAACTCGGGATTCAATTCCAAGGCCTTGTTGAACTCGACCACGGCAGCTTCGTTGTTGCCCCGCTTGTAATACGCCCACCCCAGCCCCATGTAGGCTTCGGCCAGATTCCCGTCGATCTGGAGGGAACGGGAAAAGTCCTGGGCTGCTTCCTCGTATTCTCCCAACCGGAAAAAGCTCCACCCTCGGCCCAAGTGGGTTCGGGCAAAGGTGTCGTCCAGGGCCAAGGACTGGGTGTAATGGTGCAGGGCCGTGAGGTACTGCTCGTTGGTATGGTGAATGACGCCGAGATGGTAGTGGGTCAAGGGATGGAAATCATCTAGGAATAGGGAGTTTTCCATGGCGTATTGGGCATGGAAGGTGTCGTTCCTTTCCATCCAAGCCACACCCACGAGAAACCATCCCAGGGCGAGCACTTCGTTGCGGGTAAGGGAACGGAGATACACGCCCGAGGAGATCAATGAGGGATCGATGGCGTAGCTCCGGGCCATCTGTTCATCGGATTCCTGTCTTCCATTCAGGGGTTGCCAGTTGATGTACGTGCCGTCGTCCAGTTGCCAACGGATGGCGATGTGCAGGGGCAGGCTCAGGGCCTGCATGGGGAGATCCAGGGTCTCGGCCACGGCAAGGTAAATGAAGCTGAGGGTGGCGCATTGTGTAAAATAGTATCTGCCCCCGGGGTCGGTCATGACCACGGGTTCTTGGCGTTCCCTGTCCAGATACAACACGCAGCCCGGACAATAGTGGTGGAAATACATCAGGTCGCTTTGGACGAAACTCCGGTACAAGTTGTCGTAAGAGCTGAGCAGCTCAATTTCATTTCCCGAGAGATGGCGGGGAGTCAGGCTTTGGCCTAAGGTAAATGAAGAGGCCTTGTACAAGAACCCCTTTTCAATGGTGATGTCGAAAATGGTGGTCAGGATATCAAGGGCTTCCTGGCGCGTGTAGGAAGGTTTGCGCGGGATGTGGACGGCGGCCTCGCGGATGATCGCATCCAGGATGGAAGAATCCAGCGAGTTGCCCAACTCAGCTTCAATGGCCAGGATTTCATGGGCCACGGTATGAGGAATTTCCTGCAGTTGAGCTTGCCCTTGAACCGGGTACAAAAGCCCTGCCGCGATAAGGAAAAGCACATGCCAGTGCAAGAATCTCAGGGTGCGGCAAGCGCCAATGGCGAGGATCATGATGCCCTTCCCGTGTTTACAATGTTGCCTTCCGCGCCATGACATAATCCATGGTCCAAGGACATAGCAAGGCCAAGCCAGGAGAGGAGTCGAATCAGTCGATATTTCATAACAAGTTGTTCCAGTTTGCAAAACATTTGGTGAAAACAAGATGTTAGTGATTTTGTTATTTGAGGATTTTAGTATACGTTGTGCTCCACAAGCGGTCCTATAGGGACTGAGTGCGTTTTGCTCGGGTGCGGTAAAGCCTTTCCCAGGGGAAAGGGGGACTTACGGCAAGGGGAAAGAGCATGTCGGCTGACAAGGGAAATTCAGGTCCCAGAGACAACTCTCCAAGGGATGGGGTGTCCGTGGGCAACCTCAAGGCGTTCATCAAGGAGCACCTCCTTGAATTCCGCGCTCTTGAAATCTCGACCCACTCCATTCGCCTTGACCATACGGAGTGGCGTTTCCACGTAGACCAAAGGTTGACCTTGAATCTGATCAAGGACGGCATGTCCCTGGTCAGTGATCTTCCGGCCCGCGTCCAGGACATGGACGAAAGTTCGGTGACGTGCGTGTTCGACTTTGCAGAGGACAAGCAGCAAGAATTGATCAAGGATTTGGTGGGCCAAGCCAAGGGGGGACAGGCAAGCGCAGAACCGGACGGCACTGTGCTGAAACAAGTCTTGACCGATTTGAAGGTTCCCGCATCGGGCCAAGAGGCCGAGTCTTCCGCCCCCGATCCCGCGAAAAACAATCCCACGCCCCCAGGAGAAACAGGTGGCCGGGAATGCCCCATTTGTCTCAACCTCCGCAAGGCAGGGGATGCGAAGTGCGCCACTTGCGGGTACGAATACGGGCGGGACGAGCCGCAAGCCGCCCGAGAAGGCGAATCAGCTCAAAAGGTTCCCACGGAAACACAGCTGGCAAGTCCTGTCGAGGACACACAAACCGTGTCCATGGACGACACCCTGGAATGGGGTCCGGGCGATGTGAAGCCTGCACCGGCAACTGATTTGGAAGCCACGGTGTTCTTGGACTCTGTCCCGCAGGGGGAACATGTTCCCCAAGTTCCCTCACCCGCATCCGCACCCGCGCCAAGATCCTCGGGGCTGCCCGAGGTCCCGGCACAGGCTCCCAACGGCCCCGGCGACGATATTTCCGACCTCGAGATGACCCTGGAAGCTGATATCGAAGTTGATATCGATTTGACCCAGGAGCCTCCTGCTCCTCCAGCAAATGCGGGTCAGAAGATGTCCTTGGAAGACACCCAGGACCCAGGGCCCCAAGAACTGGTTTTTGAGGAGAAGTGGCTCAAGGAGGCCATGAAAAACCCCGAGGAAACCCTCAGGGATCCAGTGGAAGAGAAAAAGCCTTCTGATTCCCAGCCACGCCAACCCGGAAATGTGGTTCTTGAAGAACCGGAAATCATGGCCTTGGAAGAAGACGCTGTCATGGTCCAGGCGGCCAAGGCCACGAGCACCAAGGCGGAAAGGTTCGCCAAGGTCAAGGCCGTGGCCGACGCTGTCATGGAAGTTCCGGAAGATGAGTCTGCGGACGAAGAGGACGATACCGTTACCATCATCTTTGATCCCAACGCGGTTGAAGAGATGGAAAAGATCGTTCCCGAGCCTCCGAAAAGTCCGGGAAAAACAACTTCCCCACCCGAGGAGGAAGGCATTCCCGTTGTGTATGAAGATGACGGGGATGATGACGCCGAGGAGCATGCCGGGGAGGATGCGGGTGGCTCCGGAGTTGCCAGGGTTCCTCCCAAGCCGGGGTTCAGGATTTCACGTGAAGTTGCCCGGGATTTGGCCCAGACCGACTCCGAGTACGCCCAAGGACCTGTTTCCACGCCTTTCCAAGACCCCAGGCCCCTTGAGGAGTTGCTGGGCCTGGAACCGGACACCAAACCCCAGGAACCGGAAAAGGCCGAGGTGACGGCCCAACAGGCAGCCGAGCAAGCGGCCAAGACAGCGGAGGTATTGGAAACAGCTGAGCCTGAGCCCGAGCCGGAGCCGGAATCCGAGCACGAGGCCATGAGCGTGGAGGAGCGGGAAAAGTACTTGAACAAGCTGGCCGCCACGACCATGGAGGGCGACGGCGTATTGGCGCGCATGCTCATGCATGAGGGGCCGGACCTCGATGCTGACGGGGAGTACACGCCTGAAGGGGAAGTGGGGGAATATTTCGAGTTGTTCCGGTTGAACAAGGAACCCTTTTCCAACTCACCGGATCCGGACTTTTATTACCAGGCTTGGCAGCACCGGGAATGCCTCAAGCGAATCGAGATATCCTTGCGGCTCAAGCGGGGCATGTGCGTGGTGCTGGGCGACGTGGGCACGGGCAAGACCACCATGAGCCGCCAGTTGCACCGCACCCTGGCCCGGGATGAATCCATCATCACCTATTTGTTCCTGGAGCCCTTGTTCAAGGCGGGCATTGAGTTCCTGTCCCAGCTCATCGAGACCATCGAGGCCGAGACGCCGCCGCCCGGAGCCAGCGAACATCAGATGCTGGAATGCATCAAGAACCGCCTTTTTGAGCTGGCCGTGGAAAAGAATATGACCGTGGCCCTCATATTCGACGAGGGCCAGCGCATTCCCAGCCACTGCCTGGAATTGCTGCGGTTGTTGCTCAACTATGAGACCAACCACAACAAGTTGATCCAAATCGTGATCTTTGCGCAAAAGGAATTCGAGGAGATCGTCAAGGTCCAGCACAACTTCACGGACCGGATCAACGACCTGATCACCCTGCAGCCCCTGAACCACGCAGACACCCGGGAGATGATCCAGTACCGCTTGGAGAGGGCGTATGGGGGCATGGGCGCGCCCAAGTTGTTTTCCCCGGCAGCGATCAAGCTCATCCATCGGCTCACGGGTGGATACCCGCGCAAGATCGTTAATGTCTGCCACAAGACTTTGTTGGCCTTGGCCCGGCAGGACAGGGACCAAGCCACGCCCACGGACGTGCGCATGGGTGCCAAGGAAGCCACCCTTCCGCCCAACAACAAGCTGTTCAAACACGTGGCCATGGCCTTGGGTCTGCTCCTGGTGCTGGGCGGGCTGCTGTATCTGCTGTTCGGACCCTTATCCATGGGCGCTCGGATCATGGCCGTGTTTGCGGGCGGGGAGGGTCCGCCGGTTCCCGAAGAACCCGCGCCCGGCCCAGAAGAAGCGGCTCCGGTGGTGGCCCCCTCCGGGGACCCGCGTGAAGAGCCGGTTCTAGAGGACGGGGCAATCCAGGTCGAGACTGACCCGGATGCCGAATCCCATGTAGCGGATGCTCCCGAGGTCGGGGATGAAGGGGCAGTGTTGCTTGATGTTGGGCCGGATGAAACCGAAGTGATCGAGGTCTTGGAGCAAGACTCCAGCGCGGAACCCGAAGCCGAGGCAACAGAGCAACAAGACGAATCCGAGGAAACTCCAAGCGTTCCCGCTGAATACCCCGAAAGCTTGGGCACAGCCACCATGCACAGCGGCTCCTTGTCCCAAATGATTTACGACGTGTATGGCCAGTTCAACCAAGATTTTCTGCGGCAAGTGGCCGAGGCCAACCCCCAGATCAACGACGTCAACGCCATGTCATTGGGTGACGAGGTGGTGTTCCCGCCCATTGAGAGCCCGGAGCAGCCAGCGTTTCCCCTTGAGCGGACCTGGCTCGGCGTGGGCGACGCCGAGACCCTGGAGCAGGGGCTGGAACACCTGTACCTGGCCCGGGAAGCAGGCTTGGACGCCCACTTGCTCACTTATTGGAGCGCCGAGTTCGGGCTACGCCACACCGTGGTTCTCGCTGAATCCTTCTCCCTGGATTTCAACCAGTTCACCGCCATCGAAGGCCTTGGTGAACTGCCCCAGGAATTTCGCGATCAAGCCACGGTCATTGAAGGGCTACCCGAGGACACGGTGCTGTTCACCAACAAGTTTCCTTTGCCCTGAAACGGCTCCTAAGTTCTTGTGGGCAATATGTAGCGACGGACCGACCGTTATACCGCCTGGACTTGAGCCCTCTGGCCTTGGCCCATCCGCTTGGCGTTGCGCTTGGCCAAACGCAGCAATTCGCGCCGAATCAGTCCGCTGAACGGGCCGATCGTTGACCAGTAGCGCTGAAACCGGCGCAGGGCTGCTTCACTCAGACATTTTACCCGGGTTTCAGTGGAGACCAGGCACAGGCCGGGACTGACTTGGCGCACGTGCAGGTTCCACACGGCCTTGGCCGCCTCGGGCCGGGAAAAGGCGCGGAATTCCTCGGCATTACCCACGCCAAGTTCCGGGGCCATGCGCCAGAACTCACCAGCGAATCCCAGCACCAATTCCTGGCCCGGCTCTTCCACGAGCAGGCAAAAGCCGATGCGGGACAAGTCCTCGTAGCTCTTGATACCGGCAACTTCCCTGAGATTGTTCTGCAGCACGGCCCAGGGCAACATGCGCATGGCCCACAGGGCCATGATGGCTGGTGAACGGCGGATGTTCACGTTCCTTGCCGCGGCGAACACGGAGGCCTGGTCTCCCGCGATTTCCAGAGAGTAGGCTTTGGCCATGTGCCACGTGTCCAGATAGGTATCAATAAGCACGGTAAATTCCTCGTAAGTTTAACCGGCAGCCAAGGGTTGGGTTCCAGGCGAAGCTATTCGTTCCGGGATTCGTCCGCCTCGGTTTGCTGGCTGTCCGAATCCAAGGGGCGGACAAAAAGCCGGGTCAGTTCCTTGTCCATACGCATGAGCAGGTCGTTGTCCAGGGGCGGGGCCAAGTGCTTGGCGCCCACGAACACGGAGTAGCCAATACGGGCCAAGAGCGCGGCGTGTTCCGCGTCCCGGGAAAAGGGTCGGCACAGCCCGGTGATGTACTCCAAGCGCTGCTGGTCGGTTCGGGCAACGGCCAGCGCCACGTCAGGGTGATTTTGGGCCCAGGCCCGGAGCGCTGGTTCGGGCCCTGTTGGCAGGGCCAGGGATGTGGTGAGTAAGCGTTCAAAACGATGGGAGGGTTGAGTTTCCGTTTCGCACGCCTCTATGAGGTGTTGAGTTGTGGCCTTTTCCCAAAAGTCGAGCATGGCGGAAATATACCCGTTTCTGTTGGAAAAATGGTGATAAAACGAACCCTTGGTCGCCTTGAGTCGACGGCACAGGGTGTCGATGCGCAGGTGATCCGGGCCGTCCTGCTCCAAAATGGCGAGACCTTCCCGAAGATAGTCCTCGCGGCCAAGTCGGCTCTGGGACACTTGCGTTTCAGACTCGTTGGGAAATGTTGTGTCAGGGTTGGATACCATACGGTATGGTATGGAAGGAAGTGTGCATTGTCAAGCTCTTCATTCTTACAATGGAACAGAGAGATCAGGGACAATGAGAAAACAGCGCTCAGGTCCGGCAATCCGGATCAAGGTTCAGGCCACATGCGTTCCAAGGGGCACCCCGGGCATTGCAGCTCCCGGGCCTTGGCCATGAGCTCCCCGGCTTGGTCCGCGTTGCCCAGGTCTTCGTGGCAAAACGCCATGTTGGCGATGAAAAAATAATTTGGGGGAAAGGCCGGGTTGTATTGACTGGGCTCAATCTCCAGGGCGCGTTCAAAATGGGGCAGGGCCTCTTGGCATTGGCCCGTAGCGGCCAAGGCCTCGCCCAGGTTGTTGTTGCATACGGCCAGGTGAGGGTCGCCCGGGTCCATGCCCGCTTCCAGGACAGCCAGGGCTTGTTCATGGACTTCAACAGCAGCGGCAAAGTCACCGGCCTCGAAATAGGCCCGGCCCATGTTGTCCAAACACATGGCAGTCAGGGGATGGTCGTTGCCGTGCACGGTCTTGAGGATGTTCAAGGCTTGGAAATACAGGTCCTTGGCCGTGAAGGGATCGCCTTGGCGCAGATGGCAAAAGGCCAGTTCCTGAATGAGCGAAGCAACCTCGGCCCCCCCGGCCGCGGGCCCTTGTTGCAGGATGTCCAGGGCTTTTTCCAAAAAGGGTTGCGCCTCTTTAAATGCGAAGAACTTCATGAGCCTGCGGCCAAAGTTGGCATTGAAGTACGCGAGTTCCTGTGCGTCGGGGTCCAGGACCGCTTCCCAGTGCTCAATGGCGTCCGCACCCATGTTGATGGAATGTTCCACTTCGCCCCGCACAAAGAGTTCCTCGGAGAGCAGAAACAAGCAGGTGGCGGATATGCGGTCGGGTTCTGCGCCCAAGGTCTCGAGGATGAGCAGGGCTTCGGAAAAATGGCGCATGGCCTGGTCCTTGTCGTCCAGTTCCAGGCTGATCAGACCGAGATGGTAATAATACTCGGCCATCTTGGGGTGCTCATGCTCCAGGACCAACTGTAATTCTTCCAAGGCTTTTTGGGCCAAGGGCATGGCTTGGCCTGGTTGTCCCTGGTTATACAAATCCCAGGCCTGGGCCATATAGGCGTCGGCATGGCTGGTGTCGGCCCGGGCCGATTGTCCGGGCATGAGCAACAGCCAGGACATGGCAGCCAAGGAGACGCAGATTAATTTCACGAAGGAATTCGGGCTCTGGAACGTGACGGTCATGGCATATCCTTTTCTCGGGCGTGCAGGGGGAGTGCGCGTGAGAAGTGTACACAAGAGCCGGACAAAGGTCACCGTTTGTACCAATTCTCGGGCAGGACAAAAGAAGAGCCGTCCGGTTCCCGGGCCAGGGCGCGCAGCTCAGCGGCCAGTTCCGGGTTCCCCAACACCTCGTGGCATTCAGCCATGTTCAGGAGCAGTTTCTGGGCAAAACCTTGAGGAAGCAGGCCGGGCTGGGCGTTTTCCATTTCCAGGGCTTGCTCGAACAGGGGCAGGGCCTGGTCGTATTGGCGGCATCCCACATGGGCCTCGCCCAGGTAATGCAGGGAAAGGGCCAAGGAGCGGGCGTTGTTGGCAACATCTTGGGAATACGCGGCCACGGCCTGCTCGTAATACGCCACGGATTGGGTGTAGTCGCCCAGGTCATAGTAGGCTCCGGCCAAGGATCTGAGGCAGCCCGCGGTTCTGGGATCGTTCCTGCCCAGACCGTTGACCAAAAGGGGCAGGGCGCGCTTGAACATGGCCAAGGCGTCAGGGGTTTGGCCCTGTTCGGCCAGGCAGTAGCCAATGGCGACCAAGGTGTCGGCCACTTCCGGGTCTTGGTCGCCCAGCACCTCGACTTGGATGGCCAGGGTCTGTTCAAAATGGGTCTGGGCCTGGGAGAATCCACCGGCATAGGCCAAGTTATGGCCGTGCTGTTCATGGGCCTGGGCCAGCATCAAAGGATCGATGTCGTCCATGCCCCCCCAGATGGCCAGGGCGCGGTCCCCCTGCTCCCATCCCATTTGGGGGTCGCCCATCTCAAAGTTCATGTTGGTCAGGTACCACAGCACGTCGACCAGAAAGGGATCGCCACAGTCCTGGGACGTTTCGCATACGGCCAGGGATCGGTTCATGTGCTCCAAGGCAGGGGGGAAGTCCTGTAATCCGTATTCAATGATGGCGAGCAAGAAATAGTGAAGGCCCAGGTCACTGTCATCAGGACCATATTCCGCCTCCACAGTGGCCACGGCTTGCCTGGCCAAGGGCAGGGCCTCTTGCAGCCGGTTTTCCTCGAACAGGGCATAGGCTTGGGTGGCCAAGTCCATGGCTTGGTCGCGGGCGTTGACATTCTGTGCGCCGGCAGAGGGAACGAACACAAGAAACGCCAACAGCAGGCAAATTCCTGCGCCCAAGCCGAGAACGGAATTTCTTCGATGGGGAAAAACAAGAGGCATAACCTTCTCCAGTGGTCTTGCAGCGAGGATGTGGAGGAAGAGCTATTCTTCCTTGTCCTTGCCCAGGTCCATGAGCAGAGCGGCCCCGGAGCGGGAACGCACGGAAGCGCCGCCAGTCTCCCCACCGGAGGCGGGAGAACCCGAGCCGGAACCCGTGACGCTTTGACCGGCAAGGGCCGGGGAATTGATGGCCGACTCGCATTGGGCCACCAACTCCCGCAGCATTTGCATCTCCCAATAATCATCGGCATGGAGGCGTCGGCAAATGGACAAGGCCCGCTCCAGCAGGGGCAAGGCCCGCTCATGTTCGCCCAGGGCCATGTAGGCCTCGGCCATGAGATTCAAGCTGCGTATGACTTTTTCATGGTCCGGGCCGTAAAAGGACTCCATGATCGGCAGGGAGCGTTGGGTGGCGTCCAGGCAACGTTCGGGGTCCCGGAGGTCCAGGTAGCACAGGGCAAGTTTGTTCAGGGTTGCGCCCACTTGGCCGTGGTCGCTGCCCAAGGCGTCGGCCATGGGCGGAAGATACTGGTTGAAGAGGTCGGCTGCGGCCTGGAATTCACCGGTCACGTACAATACGTATCCCAAGGCGTGCAGGGCACGGATAGTCTTGTCATTGCCCGGCCCCAGGAGGTCATTACGGATGTCCAGGCCCATTTGCAGCGGCACGACCGCTTCTTCCAATATGGCATGATCATCCACATGGTCCATGTACATGCCGATGGCAAAGTCGCCCAGGCCAATAAACTTGTCCGCGGCATCCCCGGAGTTGGGTTCCAAGGTTCTGTACCATCCGTTAAAGGCAGCGCGAAAATACTCCAGGCCGTGCTCCACATCCCCGATCATCAGGTAGGGGTAAATCAGGGTTTCCTCGTGCAGGACCACTTCAGGGTCAAGAGGGCCTCTGAGCTTGCGCCGGATTTCCAAGGCGCGTTCCAGGGGTTGGATGCATTCCTCATACTGCTCCAAGTCTTTATAGAGCATGCCTACGTTGATCAGGGCTTGGGCCACGTCCTCATGGACCGGCGGGCGCAATTCCTCCCACAGGGGCAGGGCTTCCAGGGCCTTGGCCAAGGCTTCCTCGAAGCGTTGCTGTCCGTGGAGTACCAACACCTCTTTGTTGAGGGCCATGGCCCGCTCAATGGTCACGGGCCCAGCGAGGACAGTATTGCTGGTGCTGGACGCGGAACTTCCAGTGACGCAGCTTGCGACCATGGCGCACTGCCCAATACAGATCAGGGCCGCGAGAAGGAACCGGCAATGTTTCCAAAGTGAAGATGAGATGTGTAGCGCGGGGTTCATGACGAGGCTCCGGAACTGACGAGGGGTGTGCAGCAGAATTATTCTTCCTTGTCCTTGCCCAATTGTTCGAACACTTCCGCAGAAACGGGCGCTTCCGCTTCAACCGTTGCTTCCGCGCTCCGGGAAGCTGACCCCGGGCTCCCCCCGCCGGAAGTGCCGCCTCCGGAACCGCTCCCGCGATCACGGGAAACATGCTGCGAGGGTTGGCCGCCCTGGGCCAGGCAGTGGTTCAGAACATCAACAGTGCCGAGATACTCCCAGTCGTCGGAACCATACAGCGCCTCGAACATGGGGATGCTTTCCTGAAGCAGGGGCACGGCGCGCTGGCAGTTGCCCATGGCGATGTGGATCGTGGCTTGGTTGTACATGGTGTCGGCCAGATCCTCGGTCAGGGGTGAAGGCAGGGCGCGCAAGGTGTCGAGCGCCCGTTTCGAGGCGGCCAAGGCGTCGTTCAAGGCTCCTGCGTCGCGATACGCCACGCTCAAACCGTTGTACATGAGCGCGACATTGGCGTGAGCAGGGCCAAGCTCCTGCTCGAACAGGGGAAGAGTCTCGTGGAAGTACTCAACGGCCATGTCGGCTTCTCCCATGGCCAACAGGGTATAGCCGACGCCCGCCATGCTTTGGAGAACGTCGTCATGGCCGTGGTCCATGGTGCTCCAGCGAATCAGCGCTGATCTTTTCATGAACTTCAGGGATACTTCCAAGGGGTAGAGAAACTCTCCCTGCTGCGTGTCGAAATTCCAGAGATGGGTGGCAAGGTCATAATAAGTATCGGCCAAGTCCAGGGAATTTTCAGCAGAAAGGGTCTCAAGCATGATCATGGCGGCCAGGTGGTGAACAAGGGCTTCTTCTTCCCTGTCCAAGTGATAAAGGATGCGCCCCATGATGTTGGAATATTTGGCGAACAAGTCATCCGGCATGGGGCGTTGACTCTTGGCGATGAACATGGCGCGGTCCATGTACCGCTGGGCCTGGGAGTACTCGCCCAGAGCATATTCCATGGCGGCCAGAGACGCATAGATTGCTTCCACGCGACTGTGGTGCGGCTCCAGGTGGGTCTCGAAGATCAGGCGGACGCGTTCGCCAATGGGCAGTGCTTCCCTGAACCGTCCTTGCTCCCAGAGCTCGACCATCTGTACAACAAGCTGATTAGCCTCGGCCAAGGATCCCACGGTTTGTTGGGAGGGATCAGGCTCGTTTTGCACGCACGCCGCAACGGACAAACAGAAGCAAATCAAGAGGGTGAATCGGAACTCCAAGGATCGGCAGCGGAACATGGGAGTCTCCTGGAATGCGGGTGTCGGGATGACGAGGCTCTTCCAGTTTTCGATATTTGTCAAGCGTTATATTTGTCTGTATCACAGGCTTGTCCAAAAACAAGGAATGACGGGGCATTGCTCAAAAAAGTCATATGTGTATCTCCGAAGCATCTCAGTAGAGAATTGCCCGCCTTCATGCATTATCCAATGCCGGGTGCTTGGAAAGGGAGACGCACACCATGTGCAGGTCAGGGTGTGAGGATGAGTCCGAATCACGGAACAGGACAGACCCGGCAGCAAGGCAAACAAAGCCCGGCAATGAAAAAGCCCGGACCAAGGGGTTTGGTCCGGGCCCAAAGGGTCGGCGGGGGATGGCGAGCCATCCCCCGTGGCTGTCTAGACCGGATCGCCGTTTTCATCGACCATGCCTCGCTCGCGGTCCGAAGCGAGAATGGCGTCCACTTCCTCTTGGCTCAGGAATTGGGCCGCGTATGTCCCGCCCTGGTTCTCGATTTGAGCGGCAAAAGAGCGCAAGTGGTTGCGCGAGCCCTTCATGAGGTTCTGGTACACGACCATGATGTCGGTGTTGTCCG
>QZKZ01000386.1 GCA_004796465.1 Desulfovibrio sp. | reverse complement strand
GCCAAAGCTTGCGCCGGGCATGGGGTCGAGCTTCTGGATCATGTCCAGGTAGCCCTTGAGTTGGTCCATGCTGATCTTGAACTTGCGGCATAAAGGCTTGTAGCGCCGCTTCTCAAGGTCCTCCAGGTGGTCGCGGATCAGTTCCCGGACCAAGGGGTCCTCGTATTCAAAGAACTCGAGCTGAACGAGCAAACATTCTTGCGGAGTCCGCGCGGCCACGCCAATGGGGTCGTAGCGCTGAATCTGGTGCAGCACGGCCTCCACGTCCTCTTCCGTAGTCTTGACCATGTCCGCGATGTCTTGGGCCGAGGCCTGGAGATAGCCCGTGGAACTCAGGTTGCCGATAACCACTTCGCCAATGGCCAACTGCAACTCGGTCATGTTCGACAGCCTGAGCTGCCAGAACAAGTGGCCTTCCAAGGAAGGCTTGTGCGTGAGCCGGGCCTCGAAGGACATGCCCTCTTCCGGGGTCTCGGACTCGCGGAATTGCATCTGCTTGGTGGTGCTGGAAAATTCACCCAGATAATCTTCCCAATCCGCGTTCTTTTCCAGTTCCTTGTTGACCACGGCGTCAGCGTCGTCCGTAGTTGCAACGCGCTCTTCAGCAGGCGTTTCCTGCTGCTTCTCCAGGGCCACCTCTTCCTGGGCCTCTTCCAGAAAGGGATTTTCCAACAGTTCCTGTTGCACGGTTTCCAACAGCTCCAAACGCGAGAGCTGCAGCAGCTTGATGGCTTGCTGCAACTGGGGCGTCATGACCAGTTGCTGGCTGAGCTTGAGTTGTTGGCGAAGTTCCAAAGCCATGCGGTCTTCCTACAGTCTCCACATCACAGGGTTGATTCCACGTCCCAACAATGGGCAAGAGCACGCGGCCTCGGATTACTCCGGAGCCGATCCCGTGCCAACGCGCAGTATGTGCGGGGAAAAATGGAGGAACCTCCAACAGCACGGGGCGGTGCCCACACTGTTTGTATGCCACAAACCGTCCGGATATGCAACAGTCGAGCCAAAAAAACAGAATCTTGAAATAGCTGGAGAAAATGCCGGACAACAGAAGAACCCGAAGAGACGGACAACGCTCCTTACAAGGAAAAATCCTCGCCAAGATAGACCCGGCGGGCGCTGGGATCGTTGACAATCTCCTCGGGCGCGCCGTGCAGGATAATCCTTCCCTCGAACACCAAATAGGCCCTGTCGCAAATGTTGAGGGTTTCCCGCACGTTGTGGTCGGAGATAAGCACGCCGATGCCCCTGTCCTTGAGGCCGCGCACAATAGCTTGGATGTCGTCCACAGCCAGGGGGTCGATCCCGGCAAAGGGCTCGTCAAGCAGGATGAAGCGGGGCCTCCGGATAAGGGCCCGGGCAATCTCCAATCGCCGCCGCTCGCCACCGGACAAGTGCAGGGCAGGCTGGTCTTCCAGTTCCAGGATGCCCAATTCCGTGAGCAATTGGTCGGCCCGGGCCGTTTGCTCGCGGCGCGAAAGCCCGGTGTACTCCAGGATCAACTCCATGTTCTGGCGCACCGTGAGCTTCTTGAACACCGAGCTTTCCTGGGGCAGGTAGCTCATGCCCTGGCGGGCGCGGTCATGCAGGGGCCAATGGGTGATGGGTTTGTTGTCCAGGAGCACTTGGCCGCCGTTGGGCTTGACGATTCCCACCAGCATGTAAAACGTGGTGGTCTTGCCCGCGCCGTTGGGGCCCAATAGCCCCACCACCTCGCCCTGCTCGAGGCTGAGGTTGATGTCGGCCACGACTTCCTTGCTGCCGTATCGCTTGATCAGGCCCTCGGCCGATAATCCGCTCACGGCAGGTCAGCCCCCGAGTCCTCGGGCGAAGAAAAGGTGGCCCTCACCCGCTGGTTGTCATCGCCCACCACTTCGCTGCGGTTGCTGTGCACCCAATACTTAATGGTCTTGCCTTGGATGGTGTTGGCCCCGTCAGTGAGTTCGGGGTTGCCGTCCATTTGCAGCAGGCCCTGGTCCACGAAATACGTGGCCGTGCCGCAGGTGCCGGTGCGGCCTCCGCTGGAAAGCCGCACTCCGCCCGTGGCAACGATCTTCTGGATGTCGCCGGGGTCCATGGCCGAGGTCGGGGCCGACCCACTGTCGCCAGAATCCCCGGAGCCAGAGAAATATATGGTCATCTTGGCAGCCCATATCTGCATATCCGAACGAATCACATGCACGTTGCCCTCGAAGACCACTTCCTGGCCCGAGGAGCTGTAGGTCATGGAGTCGGAGGTCACTTCAATGGGCACGTCAGCCAGACAGGGACTTGCCCAAACCAGGCACGCCATCACGAGTATGAGAGACATATAGTGTTTCACTGGATATCCACTCCTTGCAGCTCGGGCTCGCTCATGTCCACCACGAATGTGGTGTGCACGTTGGGGCCCATGGTCAGGACATTGTCCGTGATGTCGAATACCAGGGCATCGGCGCTGCACGAAAGCTCCTGGCCCTGGAAGGTCACGTTGCCGGTCAGGGTCAAGGTCTCGCCCTGTCCGTCGTAGACCAACTCCCCGCCCTGAATCACGTTGTCCTGGTAGACAGCGACCACGTCGGGCCACAGCCGGGCCCGCTGGTCGTCTTGCTCGATCAATCCTTTTTGCGCAGTGACCCGCAGTTCGTCTTCCATGTCTTCCATGAAGTACACAATCTCGGGCCCGTCCACGTCGACCACGCCGCCGGTTTCCAGGAACCTGGCGTTTTGGGCCGTAAGCCGCCACTTCAAGCTGCCCTGGTCGCCGTGCAGCAACTCCACACCTTGAGCGGACAGGTCCACGGCCTGGTCCTGCTCCGTATCCACCTCGACCTCGGCCAAGTCGGGCCGCCCGGTACCAGCGCCCAAGAAATACCACAGGGCCGCACCCCCGGCCAGGATCAGCAACATGCCCCAAAACAGCCTGGCCATGTCAGCTCCACTTCCGCCACAAGCGGTCAAGCTTGGATTGGGCGTCCAGAATAAAGGTAATGGCTTCGCGCACCGCGCCGTGTCCTCCAGGAACCGTGGAGGTCCAAGCCGCCAGCTTGAGGATCTCGGGCTGGGCGTTGGTTACGGCCATGGGCAAGCCCACTAAACGAAGCGCTCCGGCATCCACCCAGTCGTCGCCCAGATAGGCCATCTCCGAGGGGTCGATGGAGCGGCGCGCGGCAATGTCGCGCACCACCTCGGCCTTGTCCAGGCGGCCCGCGAAATATTCCTCGATGTCCAGTTCCTTGACCCGGCGTTTGACCGCCTTGGAATCGAGCCCCGTGGCCACGGCGATTTCCAGGTCCACGGATTGGGCCAGCTTCACGCCCAAGCCGTCCTGGACATTGAAACGCTTCATGACCTGGCCGGAATTGTCGTAGTACAGGCCGCCGTCCGTGAGCACACCGTCCACGTCCAGGATGAGCATCTTCACGTTGAGCGCGGCTTGGCGCGGATCAATGCGCATGGTTCAAGCTCCATATGGCGTGTAGATCGCCGAGTAAACCGGAAAGCTCGGCAAGGGGCCAACTGTTGGGACCGTCGCACAGGGCCTTGTCCGGGTCGGGATGGGTCTCCAGGAACACGCCGTTGACCCCTGCGGCCACGGCCGCGCGGCTCAAGAGGGGCACGTACTCCCGGTTGCCGCCCGAGGAACGGCCCAAGCCGCCGGGGAGCTGCACGGAATGGGTGGCGTCGAAAACCACGGGCGCGCCCAGGGACTGCATGATGGCCAGGGAACGGAAGTCCACCACCAAATTGTTGTAGCCAAAGGTGCTGCCCCGCTCCGTGAGCCAGACCTTGCCGTCCCCCGCGGACATGGCCTTGTCCAGGGGGCCTTGCATGTCCCAGGGCGCGAGGAACTGGCCCTTCTTGATGTTCAGGATGCGCCCGGTTTGCGCGGCAGCCACAATCAGATCGGTCTGGCGGCAGAGGAACGCGGGGATCTGCATGACATCAGCCACTTCCGCAACGGCCTCGGCCTGGTCCGGGGAATGGATGTCCGTGATCACGGGCAGACCGGTTTCTTCCTTGATCTTGGCCAACCAATCCAGGCCTTTCTCCAGTCCCGGGCCGCGAAAGCCATCCTTGGACGTGCGGTTGGCCTTGTCAAAGGAACTTTTAAAGATAGCGGTCAGTCCCAGGTCGGACGCGGCTTGCTGCACACCCCGGGCGGTTTCCAGGGCAAGCTCGAAGCTTTCCAGGACGCAGAGGCCTGCAATGACAAAGGGGCTGTTTTTACTAGCTGCAAAGAGGTCCATATATACTTCCCATCACGCGCGGTTCACGCCGCAACACTGGATTTGGCCCAGGCTTACAGAACCCCGGGCCAAAAAACAATGCTGTTCCGTGTAAAAGTTGTGTTGCCACACATTATTTGGAGCTGTCCCGATACCCCTTGGCCGCCTTGATGAACTCCCGGAACAAGGGATGGGGGCGCATGGGGTTGGACTTGAACTCCGGGTGGAACTGGCAGCCCAGGAACCAGGGATGGTCCGGTATCTCCACGATCTCCACCAAGGCTTCGTCCGGGGACTGGCCAGATAGGATCATGCCCTTGTCCTCGAATTGCTGGGCATAGGCCTTGTTGAACTCATAGCGGTGACGGTGGCGTTCGTCCACAGCCGCGTCCTCGTAGGCTTCAAAGGCCTTGGTTCCGTTCTTGATCACGCAGGGGTACGCGCCGAGCCGCATGGTGCCGCCCTTGTCGCTGGATTCGTCGCGAACTTCGATCTGCTTGGTGCGGAAGTCGTACCACTCGGTCATGAGGTAGATCACCGGGTTCTCGGTCTTGGGGTCGAACTCCTGGGAGTCAGCGTTAAGGCCCAACACATTGCGGGCGAACTCGATCACTGCGCACTGCATGCCCAAACAGATGCCGAAAAAGGGCACCTGCTTTTCCCGGGCGTATTGGATGGAGCGGATCTTGCCTGCTATGCCCCGGGTGCCGAAACCGCCGGGAACCAGAATGCCGTCCAGCTTGGACAACTTTTTTTCTGCGTTCTTGGGCGTGACGTCCTCGGAGTTGACGTAGACCAGCTTCACGGACACGTCATTGCCCACCCCGCCGTGCACCAGGGCTTCGTGTAAACTCTTGTACGCTTCCTTGAGGTCCACGTACTTGCCCACAATGCCGATGGTCACTTCGCCGTCCGAGGGTTCGGTGAGCTTTTGCACCAGTTGGCGCCAGGGCCGCAGGTCCGGATTCTTGGCAGGCAAACGCAGCAGGATAGCCACTTTCTGGTCAATGCCCTCTTCGTAGAACTTGAGGGGCACTTCATAGATATTGCCCACGTCCACGGCCGTGAACACGGCGTCCTTTTCCACATTACAAAAAAGGGCGATCTTGGCCTTGAGTTCCTGGGCCAAGTCCTGCTCGCAGCGGCAGACAATGATATCGGGCTGGATACCTATGGAGCGCAGTTCCTTGACACTGTGCTGGGTGGGCTTGGTTTTGAGTTCTCCGGCTGCCTTGATGTACGGCACCAGGGTCAGGTGGATGAACAGGATGTTGTCCTTGCCCAGATCGCCGCGCAATTGGCGAATGGCTTCGAGAAAAGGCAAGCCCTCGATGTCGCCCACAGTGCCGCCGATCTCGATGATGGCCACGTCGGTTTCGTCCTCGGCCAGGCTGAGGACCGCGGTCTTGATCTCGTCGGTCACGTGCGGGATGACCTGCACGGTGCCGCCCAGATAGTCGCCGCGCCGCTCCTTGGTGATCACGGAATGGTATATGGAACCGGAGGTATAGTTGTTACGCTGGCTCATGGGCGCGTCCAGATAGCGCTCGTAATGGCCCAGGTCCAGATCGGTCTCGGCCCCGTCGTCAGTGACGTAGACTTCGCCGTGCTGAAAGGGGTTCATGGTGCCCGGATCCACATTGATGTAGGGATCGAGCTTCTGGATAGTCACGGAAAGGCCGCGGGTCTTGAGCAGCGCGCCGATGGAGGCTGCAGCAAGCCCCTTGCCCAGGGAGGAGAGCACTCCGCCGGTGATGAAGATGAACTTTGTCTTGAGATGACTGGAATTCCCGGGAACAAATTGCACGGTACCAACCCCCTTGGGTGTGAGGAGTAGCAGCCAGGGAAAGGGCGAGCCCTTTCCGGTCCTTATCCGGTTCCCCTCGTCGTCTTCACCTCGTGCTGCGCGCCCCGTGTCCCATCACGGTCGCGGTTGACGCGACCAGCGGGCAGCACTAGTATGCTCGGCACTGCACGGCGGATTCCCACATGAGAATGACGTCCTGGGAAACTGCCAACAAAATCAAAGGAAACCGGCGAGTTATTCACTGGCCACACCACAGGGCAACACACCGTGGAATCTATTTCCGGGACTATATGTTTGCTGAGATGGCACCCCACGTCAAGGCATTTTTAACAGGCGTCAGCACAGGAGAAAATCATGGCCCGGGTAAAAACCCTGGTAATTACTGGATTCGGCACCAACTGCGAAAAAGAGTCTGCCCATGCCGCACAAGTTGCGGGCTCCGACGTCACGGACACCGTGTTCTTCTCGGACCTGACCGCTGGCCGGGCCAATCTCACGGACTACACCTTCCTGGTCTTTCCGGGCGGCTTCCTGGACGGCGACGACTTGGGCGCGTCACAAGCTGCGGCCCAGCGCTGGCTTTACTCCAAAGTAAGCAACGGCTCCATGCTCCTGGACCAGCTCAAGGCTTTTTTTGATGCAGGCGGCATCATCCTGGGCATCTGCAACGGATTCCAGCTCCTGGTCAAATTGGGCCTGCTTCCTGCCATCGGCGGGGAGTACTTTGAACGCCAGGTGTCCCTGGGCATCAACGACTCGGCCCGCTTCGAGGACCGCTGGGTCAGCCTCAGCGTGAACCCAAAGAGCCCCTGCGTGTTCACCAAGGGACTCGATAAGCTCTACTTTCCCGTGCGCCATGGCGAGGGCAAGATCGTTCCCAAGAATGGCGCCACCCTCGACACCCTCACCAGCAACAACCTTATTGCCCTGCAATACGCTGACCCCGAGACCTGGGAGCCCACCCAGGAGTATCCGGCCAACCCCAATGGATCGCCCCTGGGCATTGCCGGGCTCACCGACCCCTCGGGCCGGGTTCTCGGGCTCATGCCCCACCCCGAGGCCTATAACCACTCGACCAACCATCCGGCATGGACGCGCGGGGAAAGCGCGCCGTTGGGCACGGAGCTGTTTAAGGCTGGTATCGAGTACCTGCGGCAACAATAAGAGAAGGAATCTCAACGCGCCCATGAAGCCCGTCCCCCCTGCCCCGCCCTTTTCCCCAGCCTGGCTCGCGGCCATGGAAGCCGCGCTTGAGCAGGCCCGCGCCGCTGCAAGCAGGAACGAGGCCCCCATTGGCGCGGTGGTGCTCTCGCCGGACAACGCCGTCATCTCCCAGGGTTCCAACTCGCCCATTGACCTCAACGACCCCACGGCCCACGCCGAGATCCTGGCCCTGCGCCGGGCAGGGGACGTGTTGGGCAACTACCGCTTGCCCGGCTGCACCCTGGTGGTGACCCTGGAACCCTGCCTCATGTGCGTGGGCGCGGCCATCCATGCCCGCGTGGCCGGGATCGTGTACGGCGCCACCGACCCCAAGGCCGGGGCCGTGGCCTCGCAGCTCAACGGCGCTGAACTGCCCTTCGTGAACCATCGCTTCTGGTCAGTGGGCGGTATACTAGAAGACGAAAGCAGGGAATTGCTGCAGACCTTTTTCCGTGAAAAGCGCGGCAAGGCTTAATGCTTGCCAAGGTTGCGTGAAATCCATATAGTAAAAAATTCACGACGCGGCCGCGTCTGATGATCATGACGCAACCGCGTCTTCCTGCCTGTTTTCAATGCGGAGAGGTAGCGAAGTCCGGCCGTAACGCGCTCGACTCGAAATCGAGTTACGGGTTAGTAGCCCGTACGTGGGTTCGAATCCCACCCTCTCCGCCACTTCCTTCCAATACATCCTCGACTTTCCCCCTAGCCTGCAGTTGAAGACAATCAAGAAACCAACTCACTGGTTGGATAAACAGACCTACCTGCCAAAAACATAGTTGCGCTCCATGGTTCGAGTACCTCTTTTCGGGATTAGAGGTAGATTCCGACAATGTGGTATGATACGCTTAATGGTAGTAGGAATGCCTCCATGGTGGTGAGGGCTTGGAACACCATGGTTCTTCGTCGGGAATGGGGCCCTGACGCTTGTCATTGAACCTTTTTCCAATAAGCAATTATGTATTTAGCAGACGTTGCATTTCTCCTGAAGGGGGATATAATGTGATGGCACTCGGCTATGGTCTCCAGCAAGGGCACAAAAAACTTACAATATGCACTGCCTTATGTTGCGTATCCCTCTTTTTGTTCTTCATGGCCGAAGGTGCGAGTGCAGCCACTGCCAAACAGAATCCATCTATCCTTATTCTTCACTCTTACCACAAGGGATACCAGTGGACCGACACAATCCAGGCAGGCATTGAGTCTGTACTTACGAAGCAAGAAGAGTTTGAACCGGATATATATATTGAGTATATGGACAGCAAGAGGTTTACACCTGAACTAATGTTCCCCCTCCTTGCGACGGAATGCAAAACAAAATACGCTGATAAACGCTTTGATATAATCATCACGACTGACGACAACGCGCTTCGTTTTGTCCTTGAGTACGCCCTAGAGATTTTTCCCTCTACACCTGTGGTGTTCTGCGGAGTCAATCTGTTCGAGGATGCCCTTATTGCCGGGCGTCCTGAAATCACAGGGATAATCGAGGACTTTGACCTTGAAGGAACCCTTGACCTCGGCCTGGCCCTCTTTCCCGAGGCCAACAACCTCGCCGTGATCTCCGACACCTCCGCATCGGGCATGCTCAACCGTAGCCGATTCCTGGGTATCGCGCACAAGTATCGGGATGCAGTGAACATCATTGACCTGGCCGCCCTTTCCGCCGACGAACTCGCCCATGAGCTGCAACAGCTTCCACAAAACAGCATCATCTTGAATCTTGGACTGTACCGGGACAGCGAAAATCGCATCTTCCCCCTCACCATGGGGACGGCTTTCATCGTCGAGCACTCCCAGAGCCCTGTGTTCTCCTGCTGGGACTTTGATTTGGGAGCAGGAATACTCGGCGGCCGTCTGGTAAGCGGAAAGCGGCAAGGGGCAGAAGCAGGGGCCATGGCTCTGGAGATACTCTCAGGCGCGCCCGTGTCCAGCGTACCTGTTCAGCGGGAAAGCCCCAATGAATATATGTTCGATTTCACGCAACTCCACCGCTTCAACATCTCCGAAAGTGATCTGCCGGAGCCTGCAGTTGTGATCAATCAACCCGTGGATGTGTACCGGACATATCTGCCATGGCTTGTGGGCTTGCTCATATTCCTGGTTTTTCAGAGTTGGCTCATTGTGACCTTGCTCGTCAGCAGAACCAAGGAGCGAGTAGCCCGGAAAAACTTGCAACAAAGCGAGGAGCGCTTTCGTGCTCTCTACGAAAACGCCCCTGTGGGCATTTTCCAATCCACATTCAGTGGGAAGTATCTGAGGGTCAACCCCTATCTTGCCAGAATGTATGGGTATGAAACACCTGAACACCTCGTTGGCGAAGTCCATTCCGTTGCGCACCAGGTATATGCCGACCCCAAGGACAGGGAAAAGGTGTTGGCGCTCCTAGAGCACAACCAAGAGGTGACGAACTGGGAATCGCTCCGCCGCACAAAGAGCGGTGAACTCATTTTAACTTCCTCGAATTTGCGCACCGCATACGGTGTGGACGGGCAAACCAAACATATCGATGGCTTTATTACGGATATCACCCTAAAAAAACGTATTGAGGAGGAAAAGCAACAACTTGCCGAGATATTAGAGAACTCTGACCATATTGCCGTCCTGAAGGACATCGACCTGCGCTACCTGACGGCGAATCGGGCCTATCTCGACCTCGCCGGTTGGGAGAGCAAGGAACAACTGATCGGGAAAACCGACGCCGAGCTGTTTCATGGCAAGGCCACCGAGGAACAAATCCGCGAGTTCATGGACAATGACAAACGAGCCCTGTTGTTGGACAAGGGCGAAGTCTTGACCATCGAGGAGTATCTCCAAAGTGAAAGCGGCAACACGAGGACGTTCTCGACAAAGAAGTTCCCCATTTACGACCAAGAAGGCGGTTCGGTGTTGGCCGTGGCCACTTTGACAAGTGAAATCACACACCAAAAACAGGCTGAAGCAGAACTTATTAAAGCGAAAAACCAGGCGGAATCCGCAAACAGAACCAAAAATGAATTTTTGGCCAACATGAGCCATGAAATACGCACCCCCATGAATGGTGTGCTGGGGATGCTGCAACTGCTGCAGATGACATCCCTTGATGAGGAACAAAAGATTTTCACCAACATGGCGATTACTTCCTCCAAGAGATTAACCAGGCTGCTCACAGATATTCTGGACATCAGCAAGGTTGAGGCAGGTAAGTTGGATATTGAACTCGAACCTTTTGAACTGAGTAAAGCCATCAGTGAAGTCGTTGATATGTACCGTCCCATAGCCCTTCAGTCTGGTGTCATCCTGAAGGTTGAAATCAGCGACTCTGTTCCTCGCACAGTGGTGGGCGACTCGGCCCGGCTGCAACAAATTCTCACCAACCTTGTGGGAAACGCCTTCAAGTTCACCCCCTCAGGCTCTGTTACCCTGACGGCCCATACCTTGCCTGTCTTGAAGCAAACCTATGCCCGTGTGTTGTTTTCCATCTCCGACACCGGCATTGGAATTCCCGAAGACAAACTCGTCAAGCTCTTCACCCCCTTTTCACAAGTACACGAAGGCTTTCAACGCGATTTCCAAGGTGCCGGATTGGGCCTTTCCATAAGCAAGCGGCTCGTGGAACTCATGGGCGGTGAAATTGCCGTGGAAAGCGAGCTCAATGTAGGCACCTCGGTTCATGTGAATATTCCTTTTCTCCAAGGCGCATCTTTTCCACCTGTATTGGATGATGTAGAACCAAAAGAACATCACGCATTGAACGTAAATGTGCTTGTTGCTGAGGATGACTATATCAACCGGCTACTTACCATATGGATGCTCAAGAAACTGGGTTGCAAGGTAACTGCAGTGGAAGACGGCGAGCAAGCCTTGGAGACCTTGCGTCAAGACCAATTCGAACTTGTGCTCATGGATGTACAGATGCCCATCCTTGATGGTGTGAAGGCGACTCAAGCCATAAAACGTGGAGACACCGGCCAGAACAACAAGTCCATTCCCATTGTCGCTATTACTGCATACGCCAAGATTGAAGACAGGCAAAAATTCCTTGCAGCCGGCATGAATGGCTACATATCCAAGCCACTGGAGATAGATGATCTCCAAAAGGAAATGATCAGAGTCCTAAGCCTGACCGGTTAACAACCACAAAAAGAATTCGGGAAGCGTGTTTCTTGGAATGCAGAGCTTCCTTCGCATTCACCTGAGTTCCACAATACGGATGAGTCTCGCCATCAGGTGATGTCGATTCTTCCTGTCCGTCGACTCCCCATCCCCTCCGATTGACTCAACCCCCGGACTCAGGCACAACCATTCCCACTTCAATCAAGGAGTTTTGATGCTGAGTTGGATAGTTGAGCTTGTGTTCAGCGTTGCCGAAAAGCAGGGCAATCAACAGGCCTAGCGTTTTTTCTCCGCGTATTCTCGCGGTGCTTTCCAAGGCTGTTTCCGGCCTGTTCCCCCCGTGTTTCCGTGGAAACCGGTCTTTTGTGCTGCCCCTGCCCCAAGCAACGCCTTCGCCATTGCCTGATGCCAAAGCCCTTAAAGCTCATGGGCTGACATTGACTTGACTTTTGACTGGTTTACCGAGCCGGTCTCTATTAGAATGGTGATGACACATGAACGATACTACTGATTTATCAGCAACTCCTTCCAACCACCCTGATCTGCTCCGCCAATTGGGATGGAGCGATTTCTTTGCCAGCGGCTTGGCGGCCATGGACCAGACCGAGGCTTCTGTTGCCCGCGTCTTTAGCGTGCAGCGCAACGGTTTCATCGTGACCAACGGCCACAAGGAATGGCTGTGTTCCCCTGCCGGCAGGCTCCTCAAGCAAAGGGACAGGGAGTATCCAGTGACCGGAGACTGGGTGGTGGTCGACAGCACTGTGATTACCTCCATCATCCCCCGCAAGAGCTTCCTTTCCCGTGGCGAAGCTGGAACACGCCACTCTCGGGCAGGCTCGGCCACGCGCGAACAAGCCATTGCCGCGAACCTGGACACGGTGTTCATTGTGTGCGGCTTGGACCGCGACTTCAATATCCGGCGCTTGGAGCGGTACCTGGCCCTGGTCTACAATTGCGGGCTCTCACCGGTGATCGTGCTGACCAAGGCCGACCAGCACGACGCCCCGGAGTCCTTTCAACAAGAAACCGAGACTATTGCCACAGGTGTAGCGATCGTCCTGACTTCAATGCAGGACAATCGAGGGACAAGCGAGCTGGAATCGTATCTGGGAGCCGGGCAGACCGTGGCCATGATCGGCTCGTCCGGCGCGGGTAAATCCACCTTGGCCAACATGCTCTACGGCAGCGAAATCCAGGCCACAGGCGAGATCAGCGCCAGCGTGGGCAAGGGCCGCCACACCACCACGGTGCGGGAGCTGATCCGCATGCCCCAGGGTGGACTGCTCATGGACAACCCCGGCATCCGCGAAATCGCTTTCCATGAAGGCGGTGACGGAGTGGAGCAGACCTTTGCCGACATCCAGGAGTTGGCCGAGGCGTGCCGCTTCTCGGACTGCTCGCACCAGCACGAACCGGGCTGCGCCGTGCTCAACGCCGTGGAATCAGGGGATATTGAGCAGGATCGCTTTGACAGCTACAACAAAATGAAGCGTGAAATGGAGTTCCTTGAGTCGCGCCGCAACAAAAGCGCGGACCGCGTGGAAAAGGAACGCTGGCAGGACGTCGCCAAGATGATAAAGCACATCAATAAAAAGAGAAAATAGTAGCCTGCTTGAGACAAAAAAAGGGGACGCCGATTCAGGCGTCCCCTTTCTATTGGCAAGAGAGTCAGTGCTGCTACTGCATCCGTGTGATGACAACCTCCACCTCGCCCTGCACCCAGTAGGTCTCCCCATCAAAGTAGGTCATGGAAATGTCCACGGGAAAGTTTTTATCGAGGCTTCCCGAACTCAAGAAGCTCTGCACCTCGCTGGCCGTGAAGGTGTGGATCTGGTCGTCCAGGGTTTCCGCCACAAAGGGGTGGTCGAAAGCTGGGCCGTAGCCCGCTCCTTCATTGCAGAGCTGCCTGCCTTCGTACAGGAAGCGCGGCTGGATTGAGGACACACTGCTGGTGTAGAGCTGGTTCCAGTTCCTGAGTTCATTGTAATCAAAGTACAGGGACGGGGCATTGTCTTGGTCCAGCTCAACGATAAAGTCGTTGAGCCCTGCCGAGGCCATGGAGCAATGGCCAGGAAAACCACCGGTACAGCAGGGAAGCCCGCTCGCCTGGGTGCCCGGCTCCAGCGAAGCCCAATAATTGGGAGAGCTGACCCCGCCCGCGTCCATCCTTTCCCGGGGCACAGGGCCGTCGATTTGGAACTGGGTGACCGTGGTCAAGGTGGCCTTGTCCAGGTAGACAATGACCCGGCCGTTATATTGCTCCTTCAGGGATATGTGGAAATTCCGGTGCTGGCCGAAAGAGGAATTTTGCCAGCCCTCGTCCCATTCCCAGAACAGGTTCATGGTCACGTTGTAGCAGCTGGCGTAGTTGTAGGGTGGCTGTCCCGTGCGGGCCGCGTCCTCGGCCCACAGGGTTCTGACGCCGTAGCACGGATCCTCGGGCGGGGAAGGCGGCATGGTTGTTCCGGGTTGGCTGTGCCACTCCATCTGCAGCAGCTCCATTTCCCGCATGACTTGCTCCATGCACATTTGGCTCGCGCCGCAGGCCATGGCCTTTTGCTGCAGGGCCTGCATGCGTGAGGCGTATTCCGGGCCGGTCAGCGCGGATGCCGGGCCCGTTACCAAGGTGAGGAAGAGAAGTGATATGAGTGGAAGAATGAGTTGTGATTTTGGCATGTTGGCACCCCGAATTCGGGTTACCCCCCTGATTGCCCCTTGAAGTGAGTGTAGCATACTTTTTCGACAACCTGCCCTCTTTTCCGTGAGGAAATGCCATTCTCATTTTCCATGGAAAAGCCCCCAAGTACTCAGGAATCTTGTCCACCTCTTGTTCTCAATCATCTTTCTCCCCCTCCGCCAACAACCCCAACTTAATCATCCTCCGCGCCAGGGCGTAGACATCCTTCTTGTCCGAGTCCTTGCGCAAGCCTAGGGCCACGACCACGACAACTACCCTGTTCTCCACAACCGTGTAGATGATACGCCAATGCTGCCCCACGGCGCGGACACTTCGATAGCCCCCAAGTTCAGCCATGAGGGCCTTGCCTTGCTGGTCCGGCGACGTAGCGAGCTTCTCCATGCGCTTGACCAAGGCGGCCCGGACACGGGTATCCTTCACAGCCTCAAGTTGGGCCAAGGCTGTTTCAGTGAGCTCGACCCGAAAGGTCACGACTCAAGCTCCGCCTTGACCTGCTCCAGTCCCTTGGTCTTGCCCTCTTCCATGCTTTTTACTCCGGCTCTAAAGGACGCCATCTGCTCGGGGTCGGACATGACCTCCATGGTCTCCAGCAAGGACTCATAAAGCTCCCACGGCATCAATGCCAAAACGGGCTTGCCCCGCTTGGTGATCGCCAGGGTTTCCCTATCGCGGACCAAATCACTGGACAGGCTTGTCAACTTATTGCGAGCCTCGCTGATATTCATGGTCCTTTCCATGGGGCTTCCTCCGTACATGTATTTGTACAACAATCTAGGCACTCCGAGCCGGACGGTCAAGAAAACCTTCGCCCTTTGACTCCACCATGACCTCAATCTACACTCCCCCATGCCCCCATCCCCCCTCTCTACCACCGACCTCCTCGCGCCCTGCGGCCTCTGGTGCGGGGCCTGCACCGCGTTCCTGCGCAAGCGAAATCCTTGCCCCGGCTGCAACGCACCAGACAAAAACAAACCGCCCACGCGCGTGGTCTGCACTATCAAACGCTGTGAGCGGCTGCGAAACGGCTTCTGCGACCCGGAATGCCCGGAGACCCCTTGCCACGCCCTCAAACTGCTGGAAAAACGCTACACCACCAAGTACCACACCAGCCCCACAGCCAACCTCGCGGCTATCCAGCAATCCGGGCCACAGAAGGTGGCCAGCGCGGAAAAGGAACGCTGGACCTGCCCGGACTCGGATTGCGGGGGTGTGGTCTGCATGCATACAGCAGCATGTTCGGTCTGTGGCCGTGAAATCCCTTCTTGAGAATGAGAACTTCACAAGAAACCAAGGAATGATGACGAATTCTTGAACAAAAACCCATGACCGGTCCGTCATACCCGGGGAAGCCGCATGGAACCCGCAACCTTGACAGGACACGGACATGGCCAAGCTCGACAAGATACTGCGCCAACTCACGGACTCGCCGCACAATGTCCGGTTCAGCGACTTGGCCAAGGTCTGCGACCAGCTCTTTGGCCAGCCCAGGCAGCAGGGTTCCAGCCACCGGGTCTACTCAACGCCCTTTGCGGATGACCCCAGGATCAACATCCAGAACAAGCACGGCCTGGCCAAGCACTACCAAGTCCGCCAGGTATCCAGAGCAGCAGCAAGGCTGCAGGAGACCGTCCCAACCCGGCAAGGAGCCGCCGCATGAACGCGTTCAATTGTTCCTATCAAGTAATATGGTCCGAGCCGGACCAAGAATACGTGGGCCTGTGCGAGGAATACCCGAGTTTGTCCTGGCTGGACGCGGACCCGGGCAAGGCCTTCAAGGGCATTGTTTCCCTGGTGCAACTCGCCCGGCAGGACATGCCCCTGCCCAAAACATCCCCACACCTGCCTTAACGCAACAATCCATCTTGAACATCACGAGACCGCTGCTGAGATGCGGTGGTCACTCGGCGTTAAGCGATTGCATGGCCTGGATCAGTTCACCCAGGTCGGGTCGTGTGTTGATGTCATGGACATCAATGTAGCGGATGATCCCCTGGCTATCGACCAGGAACAGAGCGCGCTCGGTCTCGCCTTCGGACCGGAGGATGCCCAACTTTTCCGCCAGCTCGCCGTGGGGCCAGAAATCCGAGACCACGGGGAACCACAGCCCACCCATCTGCTCGACCCAGGCGTACAACGTGGGGATGTTGTCCACGCTCACACCGATCAGCGCAGTGTTGTTGGCCGCAAAGAGGTCCTCGGCAATGTTGTAGCCCGGCCATTGGCCCGAGCACACTGGAGTCCACGCCGCAGGAATGAAAGACAACACAAAGTTCTGCTTCCCCGCGAAATCGTCCAGGGAGACCGTGCTCCCGTCAATGGCGGGCAAGGTGAAACCAGGCATGGGATCGCCCACCTGGACCAGCAATTCGCTGTCAACAGGAGTCAATTCAGGCACGGGATAGATG
>QZKZ01000223.1 GCA_004796465.1 Desulfovibrio sp. | reverse complement strand
CCTTGCTCTCCATGAAGCGCAGCAGCTTGAGCTGCACCGTGGGCGAAAGGTCGCCGATTTCATCCAGGAGCAGGGTGCCGGACTGGGCCGCGTGGATGCGTCCCTCGCGGTCCTGGATCGCGCCGGAGAACGCTCCCTTGACGTGGCCGAACAGTTCGGACTCCAGGAGGTTCTCGGACAGGGCCGAGCAGTTGACCTCGACCAGGGGGCCGGAGGCGCGGGGACTGGCCTTGTGCAGGGCCTCGGCAGCCAGTTCCTTGCCCGTGCCTGATTCGCCGCGCAAAAGCACGAGTGAATCGAGTTGGGCCACTTGGGTGAGCAGGTCAAAGGTGCGCAGCATGGACGGGGAGTTGCCCACCATGCCCATGGCGCCCTTGGGGCCGTGAATGCGTTGTTCCAGGTCGTGGAGCCTTGTCACGTCCCGGGCCAGGAGCACGGCTCCGGCAAAGGTGTGTTCGTCGGCCATGAGCGGGGTGGCCGTGAGGTCCAGGCGGCGGTGGGGCTCGGCTGAGCAGGCCACGTGGGACTCGCGCACGGGTTCACGGGAGCCGAGGGTGGCGGCTAGGGCTGTGATGCAGGGGCAGTCCTTGTGCGCGGGCGCGGTGAGATCGCGGCCCGGTGCGATGTGGCGGGCCATGGGGCAGACCTCGGTCAGGGCCTGGTTGTGGTCGAGCACGGCCAGGTCCGTGTCCACGGTGAGGATGCCGTCTTCCATGGAGGAGAACACGGCCTGCTTTTCACGCAGGGTCTGTTCGAGCCGGGTCTTGGCCCGCTTGAGTTCCGTGGTGTCGCGCAGGTAGACCACGGCGCACTCTTCTCCTTCCAGCAGGAGGTGGTCCGCGGAGATGTCCACGTCGCGGGTTTCGCCGCTCAGGGTGAGCAAACGCTCGGACCAGGTCTTGCCGCCTGCCTGGGCCAGCTCTTGCCACAGGGTTGGGAAAGAGGCCGCGCTTTGGGCCGCGAGCAGGGAGGCCAGGTTGAGCCGGGGCAAATGGCCGGGGTCCGCGCCCATGAGGCCGAGGGCGGCTTGGTTGGCGTAAAACACGCGGCCCGTGGACTCGACCCAGAGAATGGCTTCCTGGGCCTTTTCCATGAAATAGTGGCGGAACTTGAGCAGCTTTTCGCGGCGGCGCTGCTCTTCCCGGGCGCGGGATTCGTTTACCGCGCGCAGGGCTGCCCGGGCCAGGTCCTCGGGGTCTTCGAGGCAAACGTAGCCGTCCTGTTCCGGCCCCAGAGTGTTGCCTGCCGGTCCGCCGGGAATCACGTCATGGACCCGGGCCGCGTCCAGGGTTCCGGACACGGCGAGCACGGGCGGCGGCGGATCGTGGGCCAGGGCCGCGCGCAGGGCCGTGCCGGGGTCCAGGTTGGGGGTGGAGGTGCGGCACAGGATGAGATCTATGTCCAGGGCGGCCAGGGTGGCGTTCAGGCTGTCCAGGTCCGTGCTGTGCTGCCAGTCCGGATCAAGCCCGGCGCTGCGCAGTTCCTGGGCGAGTTCCCGTGCGGATTCTCGGCTGGGCGCGATGATGAGTGTGGTCAGGCGCATGACGGGTCCACGAAAGGCTTCGAGGGGGTTAGACCTCTTCTTCCTGGATGCCGTTATACAGCGTATTTGCGGTCTTGGCGTCGTAACGCGCATCCCCGCGCAGGGATTCGGCGGCTTCCATGGGCGGCATGGCCGAGGCGTAGGGCCGCTCCGAGATCATGGCGCAATAGGAGTCGGCCACGGCCACGATCTTGCCGAGCTTGGACATGGCGTCGTCCTTGAGCTTGCGGGGGTAGCCCGAGCCGTCGAGCCGTTCGTGGTGTTCCAGGATGGCCTGCTGGATTTCGTCAAAGGTGAGGCCGAGCTTCTGGGCCAGTTTGGCGCCGACCATGGGGTGCATGTTGACCTTTTGGCGTTCCTCCTGGGTCAGGGGCACGGTCTTGGTGCGCAGGAACTGGGGAATCTTGCACATGCCCAGGTCGTGGAGGAAGCAGGCCAGGGCGGTGCGGTCCAGGTCGCGGCGCTTGGTCACGCCCTGGCGGGATTTAATGTACAGCCACAGGGCGATGATTCCGGAGTTCACGGAATGGTTGACCAGGGTGTGTTCCGGGATTAAGCGCTTGGCCAGCGCCCGGATGCGGTAGTGGTCCGTGGTGAGGTATTCGGTGAGCACAAGCACGTCCTTGTAGAGCTTGTCAAAAACGAGCTGCACGGGCTGGTCGAAAAACTCCTCCAAGCGCAGGCTCAGGGCCTGCACAAAGATGTCCGCGATTTCCGATTCCTTGAGGTTCTTGTCCACGAGCACCAGGTCGAGTTGCTTGACGATGTGTTTGGAATACACGGGGTGGTCGGAACGGGCCACGAACAGGGAGCCCTCGGCGCAGAGTTCATTGAGTTGGTCCACCTGTTCGTTGCTCAGGCGGTTGCCTTTCCGGATGTACGGCACGAGTTGGGCGATGTCGTCCTTGAACTCAAAGAGGTCCAGGGGCGGGCGGTACTTGGGGAAGCTGGACAATATGTCGGGATTGATCTGGTAATATTCCTCGGCGATGTTGTCCGGTATGGTGCTTTTGTGCTGGGACATGGCGTTGTGTGCTGTGTTGCGGTGATTTCCTTGAATATAAGGACTGCCGGCCCTGTGACCTTTGGCTCCTGAGGTCAACAGCCTGACGATCGCCAGGGCCGATACTCGAACGTGGGGTTACAATAGCAAGGTTTGCGAGGTTGTTGCAAGGCAAAGATTTCATTGGGTGTGCCGGAGCTGGACCGGGAAGTCCCGGAAAGGGCCGATGCCAGGTCAAGTCGTTTCATTGCAGTATTCCGAGAGTTGTCCATCTACTACACCGTAAGTTGCATGGCTTTTCCCCTGTTGGTGCATCCGGTCAACAGTGGTTGATGCTGTGTTCACCATGGCGATCCACGGAGCAACTGTGCGAGCTGCGGACACACAGAGCGACGCTGCGTTGTGATGCGCACTGGGGCAGGTAAAAACTGGAGATTTTTTAGAGAAAAAATGCATTTGTACTTGACAGTTGCAGGTATTTAGTACATGAAGTGTAAAACTGTGGTAAAAAGTGGTAAGGCTGCACAGGGAAAGACCCGCAGCCGAAACCACCGAGTTGGAGAGGAAATATGCTCTTTCGCGGTCGTTTTTTTCGCAGCCTGGACCCCAAGGGCCGGATCATGCTCCCGCCGGAGTTTCGGGACACGGTCCTGGCCTGCGTGGCCGAGGGCAAGGTGGTGCTGACCACCTTTGACGGCTGCGTGGTGGGGTATCCCCTGCCGGACTGGGAAGAGTTCGAGGAAAAATTCAACAGGCTGCGTAATCCCTCGCGCAAGATGCGCGACTTTCGGCGTTTGGTTATCGGCGGAGCTGAAGAGGCCGCCATTGACAAGCAGGGCCGTCTGGCCCTGTCAAAGGCGCTGCGGGAATACGGCGGCTTGAGCAAGGACCTGGTGCTCGTGGGCCAGGGTCGCAAGTTCGAGATTTGGGATCAGGGCAAGCTGGATGCGGTCATGGATCAGGATTTTGACGACGTGACCGAGGAATTGGCCGACAGCGGCATTGACTTCAACATATGAGCGTCGGCTGGAGAACCTATGAATAACGGCATTCTCGGACAGCGCTAGGGGGCGCGGTGGCAGCGAACCGGAAAAGCGGCGGCAGGACGCGAGTGGAAGACGTGGCCGGCCGGGCGCATGTGCCGGTGCTGCTTGATGAGGTGCTGGAGTATTTACAGCCCAAACCGGGTGGGCGGTACCTGGACGGTACCCTCGGCTTGGGCGGCCACAGCGAGGAGATTCTGCGCGCGGCAGGTGAAGGCGCACAGCTCCTTGGCCTGGACCGGGACGAACGGGCGCTTGAGCGGGCCGAGGCGCGGCTCGCCGAGTTCGGAACCCGGGTAACGCTCATGAACGTGCCCTTCAGCCGTTTTCAGGGGGCGCTGGATGAGATGGAGTGGGACACTGTGGACGGCGCACTGGTGGATTTAGGTATATCCTCTTTTCAGCTGGACGAGGCTGGGCGTGGCTTCAGCTTTGCCCTGGACGGCCCGCTCGATATGAGAATGGGCCGCACGGGCGGTGAGGCCCCGGCGTCGCGTCTGGTGAACAAAGGCTCCGTGGATCAGCTCAAGCGGATCATTTGGCGCTTGGGTGAAGAGCCCATGGCCGGACGCATTGCCCGCGCCATCTTCGACGCCCGCCAGATGAAGCCCATAGAGACCACCCTGGAATTGGCCGAGATCGTGTCCAACGCCTACCCGGCAGCGAGAAGGGCCAAGGCGCGCAACCATCCGGCCACGCGGACCTTCATGGCCCTGCGCATGACCGTGAACCAGGAGTTGGATGAGCTGGAGACATTTCTCGCGCATATCCCGGACCGGCTCGCGCCGGGCGGCCGGGTGGCGGTGATCAGTTTTCATTCCCTGGAGGACCGCTTGGTCAAGCGTTCCTTCCGGGCCGCGGCCCAGGGCTGCACCTGCCCCAAGGACGTGCCCCAATGCGTGTGCGGCAAGGAGCCCAAACTGCGTATCGTGACCAAGAAGCCCGTGGGGCCGGGCGATGCAGAAACAGCGGCCAACCCCCGCGCCAGGAGCGCCAAGCTCCGCGTGGCCGAGCGGTTGGCGTGAGGACAAGGCAATGAAACTGGACGACTCGGGCGTGTGGCTGACAGCGGCTGTGGTGAGCGTGGCCTCGTTGGTTTTGCTCGTGGTGCTCGTTTTGGGCCTGCACTTCATTTCCGTGTCCGGAGCCATGGGCGAGACGTACCAGGCTGATTCCTTGTTCGACGGGCGCATGTGGTCTGTGGATGGTTTTTCTCGGTTTTTGGATGAGGCGTCCGTCAGATGAGCAAAGCGTCGACGAGTTGGAAAGCCGCGGTGCTGCTCCTGTCCATGGTCACCCTCATGTTGGGCCTGACCGTGGTCTGGCTGGGCATTGAGCGCACGGACATGCTCTACGGCATGAAGCGCATGCAAGGCGAGCTTGAGGAGCGGCGCACCCTGGTGGGCAAGCTGCAGGTGGAGCGGGAAAATTTGGTCTCCCACTACCGCTTGCGCCAGGAGGCGGCCAACCGGGGCCTGGGCCCTGCCGAACAGGGACAAACCAGGCGAGTGGCCGTGCCGGAAGACAACTAGGCAAGAGACAGGAAAATACAGGAATCATGGCCATCCGAACTCCGCATACCTCCACGGGCCGCGGCTCGCGGACCGCTTCGCGCAAATCAGCGCGCAATGCTTCGGTGCGCACGGGAAGCCGCGCCTCTGTAGGTCGCTCGGCTTCCACGCGCAACGCGGCCCCGCGCCAAGGCCAGTCCCTGTGCATTGATTGGGCGCGTGTCCGGCTCGGTTTCGTGGGTGTGATGTTCGGCCTGGCCTGGCTGGCCCTGTGGGGCCGCGCCTACTACGTCCAGGTGGTGGACGGCCCGCGCCTGGCCCAACTGGCCCAAGGCCAGCACCTGGCTTCGGAGTTCGTGTCCGGTGAGCGGGGCAAAATTTTCGACCGCCAGGGCCGCTTGCTGGCCCGCTCCGTGGAATTCACCTCGGTGTACGCCAAGCCCTTGCAAGTGCAGGACGCGTCCGACGCGGCCCAAGTCCTGGCCCGGGTCCTGGGCGAGGACGTTGCCGAGATGCACGCCAAGCTCACCGAGCCCGCCAACTACGTGTGGATCGCCCGCCAGATCGGGGACCGCGCCGCCGCGGACATTGAAGCGGCCCAGATCCCGGGCGTGTTCCTGACCCACGAATACACGCGCCAGTATCCCTGCAAGGAACTGGCAGGCAAGCTCATCGGATTCGTGGGCGTGGACGAGAACGGCCTGGAAGGGCTGGAAGCCTCATTCGACGATTACCTCGCGGGCGCGAGTGAAGAACTTACGGTGCAGCGCGACGCCTCGGGGCAGCGCCTTTATATTGATCCCGTGTCCGGGGAACTGGTGGACGCGGGCCAAGACCTGTGGCTGACCCTGGACGCGCACATCCAGTTCGTGGCTGAGCAGGCCCTGGAAAAGGCGGTCAACGAGAACCAGGCCCGCTGGGGCGCGTCCCTGGTCGTGTCCGTGGAAACCGGCGAGGTCCTGGCCTGGGCCGAGTATCCCTTTTTCAACCCCAATGCCTACCGCCAGTACGAACCGGGCCAATGGCGCAACCGCATCGCCATGGACGCCCTGGAACCGGGATCGGACATGAAGCCGTTCATCGTGGCCGCGGCCCTGCAAGAGGGCGTGTGCGAATGGGACACCCTGTATTTCTGTGAAAACGGGTCCTGGCGGGTCAAGGGCAAGGACATCAATGACATCGGCTCCCATGACTGGCTGCCTGTGAACCGTATCGTGCAAAAGTCCAGCAACATCGGCGCGGCCAAGCTGGCCATGGACCTGGGCGCGCAGACCCTGCACGACTACCTGTCCCGCCTTGGTTTTGGCAGGCGCACGGGCATGCCGCTCACGGGCGAGAGCCCGGGCATCCTGCACCCGGCAGGCGCGTGGAACGAATTCGACATCGCAGCGGCGGGGTTTGGGCAGGGGTACGCGGTCACGGCCCTGCAACTTACCCAGGCCTACATGTGCTTGGCCAATATGGGCGAGACCCGCGACCTGCGCATCGTGAGCACTGGCTATGACCATATCCAGCAGGGCGAGCGCATCTTTTCCCCGGACGTTGCCCGCGAGGTCCTGGCCATGATGGAAGACGTGGTCAGCGAGGAGGGCACGGGCAGCAGGGCCATGATCGACGGCTTGTCCATCGCGGGCAAGACCTCCACGGCCCAAAAGGCCGATCCCGAGGGCGGCTACTCCAATCGGTATGTAGCCTCCTTTGTGGGCATGGCCCCGGCCCGCGACCCCAAGCTCATGGTGGTGGTCATCGTGGATGAGCCCACGGTGCAGTACTACGGCGGCTTGGTCGCGGCCCCGGCCTTCAGGGAAATCATGCTCGGCACCCTGGCCTATCTCGGCGGCCTGCCCGACTCGCCCCAGCCCGAGGCGGACATCGAGTTGGTGGACGCGAGCCAGGGCGATTTCGCGGAACTGGAGCAACTGGCTGCAGAGGCGGCTCAAGAGCAGGCCAACGGGGAAGAAAGTATCGTGACCAGCGATGCCCCGCTGGAGCACATTATTGAAGGCGAAACCAGCCCCGTCTTGGGCGTGCCCGACGTGCGGGGCATGAGCGTGCGCGCGGCGTTCGAGGTCATGGCCGGGCAAGGCGTGGTGCCCGTGGTCCAGGGCCAAGGGGCCATGGTGGTCCGCCAGGAGCCCGCGCCGGGCAGCAACTGGCCCGAGGATGCGCGGGGCCAATGCGTGTTGTGGCTGGGCAATGGAACCGACTCTTCGTCGTGAAGAGCCGCATATATAAGGAAGCAGCATCCTCATGAGCATGTATGACGAACTCAAGGACCAGGCCCGCCAGGGGCTCGATATCCGAACCCATTCGGGCAAGGTGGCCGGGGGCGACGTGTTCGTGGCCATTCCCGGTTCCCGCGTGGACGGCCGCGACTTCATCCCCGACGCCCTGGAAAGGGGCGCGGCTTGGGTCGTGACCAACGAACCCTTTTCCCTGCCCGAGGCGAGCGCGGCGCGGATCGTGATCCACGAGGACCCCCGCGAGGCCCTGGGCGAACTGGCCGCAGCACGTTACGGCAGCGAAAACCTCGATTTCCCCCTGGTGGGCGTGACCGGCACCAACGGCAAGACCACCATCGTGCATACCCTGGAGCACCTGTATACGGCCAACAACAAGCGGGCCGGGCTCATCGGCACCGTGGCCCAGCGCTGGCCGGGCCACGATGAAGAAGCCTCCATGACCACCCCTGACTGCATCCAGCTCCACGAGTCCTTTGGCGAGATGGCCCGGGCAGGCGTGGACGCGGCCTTCATGGAAGTGTCTTCCCACGCCCTGGACCAGCACCGCACAGCCGGTCTGGAGTTCAGCGTGGCCGCGCTCTCCAACATGAGCCAGGACCATCTGGATTACCACGGGGACATGGAAAGTTATTTCGCGGCCAAGGCCCGGCTGTTCACGGGCCATCCCAAGCAGGACAAAATGGCCGTGATCAATGTGGACGACGCACAGGGCAAGCTGCTCGTGGGCCAAGGCGTGAACGCCATTGCCTACGGTCTCACGGACAGCGGCGCGTCCATGCCCGGCACGGCGCGTTACCTGCACGGCCAGATCCTGGCCGACACCGTGGCCGGGCTCCGGCTGAGCATGACTTTCGCGGGCCGTTCCTGGGAGCTGCGCAGCCCCATGATTGGCCAACACAACGCCCAGAACCTGCTGACCGTGCAGGGCGTGGGCTTGGCCCTGGGCCTGGAGCCCGAGGCCTTTTCCGTGCTCGAAAATTACGCGGGCGTGCCCGGCAGGTTGGAACGCGTGTCTCCCCCCGGAAATTTCCACGTGTTCGTGGACTACGCCCACACTCCCGATGCCTTGGAGAACGTGCTGGCCGCGCTCAAACAACTGGATTTCAAGCGGCTGATCACCGTGTTCGGCTGCGGCGGGGACCGCGACCGCACCAAACGGCCGCTCATGGCCCAGGCCGTGGCCAAGTACTCGGACGTGGCTGTGCTCACCTCGGACAACCCCCGTAGCGAAGACCCCGTGGCGATCATGAACGACGCGAGGCCCGGCCTGCTCAACTGCAAGCAGGTCTTCGAGACCCCGGACCGCCGCCAGGCCATTGGCGTGGCCATCTCGGAAATGGCGCCCGGCGACGTGGTGCTCATCGCGGGCAAGGGCCACGAGCCCTACCAAGAAGTCAAAGGTGTGAAACACCCCTTCAGCGACCAGGAGGTCGCGCGGGAGATACTGGCGTGAACCTGACCCTGGAACAGATCGTGAGCGCCATGGGCGCTTCCGGCGACTTGGACGGACGCGAGACGGTTGTTCCCTCGCGTGTCCAGACGGACAGCCGCGTGGCTGCCGCCGGGGATCTCTTTTTCTGCATCACGGGCGAGCGCTTCGACGGCCACGGCTTTGCGGCCGATGCCGTGCGCAAGGGCGCGTGCGCCGTGGTGGCCGAACGGCCGCTCATGGAAGGCGACGGCATTGGCGAAGCGGGCCTGGGCGCGCCCCTGCTCATGGTGCCCAACACGGTTGCCGCCCTGGGCAAGCTTGCCGCGTTCTGGCGCAAGAAGGCCAAGGCCAGGGTCGCGGGCGTCACGGGCAGCGCGGGCAAGACCACGGTCAAGGAACTCCTGGCCCATGTCCTGGCCTCCTCGGGCGAGACCCACAAGAACCAGGGCAACCTCAACAACCAGATCGGCCTGCCCATGTCCCTGCTCGCGGCCACGGGCAAGGAGCGCTACTGGGTTATGGAAGCGGGTATCAGCGAAGCCCGGGACATGGACGAACTGGGCGCGGTGCTCAGGCCGGACGTGGCCGTGGTGGTCAACGTGGGCGCGGCCCACTTGCAGGGTCTGGGCGGCGTGGCTGACGTGGCCGCGCACAAGGCCCGGCTCCTGGCCTACATGCGGCCCGGCGGCATCGGCGTGGTCAGCGCTGACTACCCCGAGCTCACCGAAGCCATTGCCGAACTGCGCAAGCGCATGCCTTTCCAGGTGGCAACCTTTTCCTGCACCGGCAAGAACGCCCACTACAGGGCTGAATATTTAGGGCCGGAACGGCGCGGCGCAAGCCCCAAGGGTTTGGAGCGGCGCTCCGGAGACTTGGGCCACGGGCTGGTCTCGCCCCTGGGCGGGCGCTTCCGCATTACCCTGGCCGGCGAAGAGATAGAAACCACGGCCCCCTTGCGCGGCAACATGGGCGCGGAAAACGTGGCCTGTGTGGCAGCCGCCGCCCATGTCATGGGCATGTCCCCCTCGCGCATTGCCAGGGGCTTTGCCGGTTTCGCCCCGCCCGAACAGCGGCTCAATGCCGTGCGCAAGGGCAAGTGGCTGCTCATTGACGATTCCTACAACGCCAATCCCCTGTCCATGGCTGCGTCCCTGGGCGTGGCCCAGAACATGGCCGAGGACATGGCGCACCACATGGAACAACTGGGAGAGCAGGCCGCGCCCCTGGTGGCCGTGCTCGGCGAAATGCGCGAAATGGGCGAACTCGCGGCCCAGGCCCACCAAGAGCTTGGCCGTGGCTTGGCCCAACTCCGGCCCGCCGCCGTATTCTGGCGCGGCGGCCACGGGGACGACGTTGCACAGGGCCTGGGCGGACATGGAAATATTCCCTTTGTCCAGGTCACCTCGGCGGACAATTTTCTGCTGCATTGGAAGCAAACAGGATTGGCTGAGACAGGCGGCGTGGCCCTGGTCAAGGGCTCGCGCTCCATCCGCATGGAAGAGTTGTACCAGGCGCTGAGCCGGGAGCTGGACGCATGATCTACAATTTCCTCTACCCCCTGCACGAAACGATCAGCTTCTTCAACGTGTTCCAGTACATCACCTTCCGTACGGTGTGGGCGCTGCTGACGGCTTTGATCGTGACCATTCTCATCGGCCCCCGCTTCATCCGCTGGCTCAAGCGGATCAAGTTCGGCCAGTACATCCAGGACGACGGGGTCGAGGCCCACCACCAAAAGGCGGGCACTCCGACCATGGGCGGCCTGCTGATCCTGGCGGGCGTGCTCATCTCCGTGTTTCTCTGGGCCGACCTGAGCAACCTCTACGTCTGGCTCACGGTCTGGGTCCTGGTGGGCTTCGGCCTGGTGGGTTTCCTGGACGACTACCTCAAGATCACGCGCAAGCAGAACAAGGGGCTCTCGGCCAAGGCCAAGCTCATCGGCCAGATTCTGGTGGCCCTGGGCGCCATGACCCTGCTCATTTTGCTCGAACCCAACAAGGCCACCACCCTGTCCTTTCCCTTTTTCAAGGCCTGGCAACCCGACTTGGGCTGGTTCTACGTGCCTTTCGCCGTGGTGGTCATGCTCGGCGCGTCCAACGGCGTGAACCTCACCGACGGCCTGGACGGTTTGGCCATCGTGCCCATGATCGTGGCTGTGGGCTGTTTCGCCATCTTTGTCTACGTCACGGGCAACGCGGTCATGGCCGAGCACTTGCTCGTGCCCCACGTCAAGGGCGTGGGCGAGGTGGCGGTGTTCTGCGGCGCGCTGGTGGGCGCGGGTTTGGGATTCCTGTGGTTCAACGCCTACCCCGCCCAGGTGTTCATGGGCGACGTGGGCTCCTTGAGCCTGGGCGGCACCCTGGGTTTCATCGCTATTTTGGCCAAGCAGGAGATCGTGCTGCTCATCGCGGGCGGGCTGTTCGTCATCGAGACCCTGTCCGTGATCCTGCAGGTCGGCTTTTTCAAGATGAGCGGGGGCAAGCGCATCTTTAAGATGGCCCCCATCCACCATCACTTTGAGCTTAAGGGCATTCCAGAGTCAAAGATCATCATCCGCTTCTGGATTCTTTCGATCTTGTTCGCTTTGGCCGCGTTGTCCACGCTCAAGTTGAGGTAGGGAGACGAGTGTCATGATGCACGAACGCGCCAAGGGAAGACGACTGGATGGCCGCATGGCTGTTGTGGTCGGTGCGGGCCGCTCCGGGCAGGCCGCCTCCCGCCTGCTTGTGGAGCTGGGCGCGTCCGTACGATTGGTGGACCGCAATCCCGATTCCGTGCGCGGCGAATTTCGCGACTGGGCCGAGTCGGCGCGGGTGGATCTGGCCCTGGGCGAGCACCACGGAGCCCAATTCAGCGACGCGGACATGGTGGTCATGAGCCCGGGCGCGCCTGTTGCAACGTTCGAGCCCCTGTTCCCGGCCAACCGCGACCTCGACGTCATGGCCGAGACCGAACTGGCCGCACGCTACGTCATGGAGCCGGTCATCGGCATCACCGGCACCAACGGCAAGACCACCACTGCCTCGCTCACCGCGCACATGCTGCGCTATTCGGGCCGCAGCGTGTTCCTGGGCGGCAACATCGGCACGCCGCTCTCCGAATACGTGCTCAAGGATGATCGCGTGGACGTGGTGGTGCTGGAGTTGAGCAGCTTTCAACTCATGACCTGCACCACGTTCCGGCCCTGGGTGGGCGTGCTGCTCAACTTTTCCCCGGACCATCTCGATTACCACTCGGACCTGGACGAATACTGGCAGTCAAAGCTGCTGCTTTTCGCCAACCAGCACGAGGACGACCTGGCCGTGGTCCACGCGGACCTGCAGCAGCGTTTCCTGGACGAGCGGCCCACGCCCGCGCGCACCATCTTTTACCGCGCCAAGCAGCGTTTCGCCCATTTCAAGCTCTTGGGCGCGCACAACCAGGAAAACATGGAGGCTGCCTACCAGGCCTGCCGCTTCTTCGGCGTGACCGAGAACGAGGCCCAAGGCGCGATCCGCGATTTCGAGCCCCTTGATCACCGCATTGCGCCCGTGGCTGAGATCGACGGCGTGCTCTATGTCAACGATTCCAAGGCCACTACCGTGGACGCCCTGCGCGTGGCCCTGAAGAGCTTTGACCGGCCCGTGCTGCTCCTGGCGGGCGGCGTGTACAAGGGCGGCGACCTGGCCGATTTGACCCCGCTCATGCAGGACAAGGTCAGGGCCGTGGGCCTGTTCGGCGGGGCGGAAGACACGTTTCGCGAGGCTTGGAACGGGGATTTCGACGTGACCTGGGACGAGCATTTGCACGACGCGGTCAAGCGGCTCAAGGCCAAGGCCCGGGAAGGGGACGTGGTCCTGCTTTCCCCGGCCACGGCCAGTTTTGACCAGTACAGCAATTACATGGCCCGGGGCCGTGATTTCACCCGCATCGTGGAGGAGCTGGCATGAGCGTGCGCACCGTGGCTTCAGCCCTTTCCGGCTCGGCAGCGGGAGTTGTCCGGGGCCGTGCCCAAACCGGCAACGGCTACACCCGTTCCCCTGCGGCCAAGGCTCCGGTGAAAGCCAAAGCCGTGGCTGCCCGCAAGCTGCTGGAAATGGATTTCTGGCTCCTGGCCTTTGCCCTGCTGCTCACGGCCTACGGCCTGATCATGGTGCTTTCGGCCAGTGGCATCATGGCCGAGCGCTACTACGGCAACACCTACCACTTTTTCTTCAAGCAGTTGCTGTTCGCGGGAATGGGCGGCTCGCTCATGCTGGTGTGCGCGTTCACACCCATGGAGCGCATCTACCAGCTCAAGTACATCATCCTGGGCGCGGCCATCGCGCTCCTGCTCTTGGCCCTGTATTCGCCCCTGGGCGCGGAAGTGAACGGCGCCAAGCGCTGGCTCAAGTTCTGGTACGTGACCATCCAGCCCCTGGAGTTCGCCAAGGTGGCGCTGGTGATGTACCTGGCCTGGTTTTTCAGCCAAAAGAAGGAACTGGTGCGCACCTTCAGCGTGGGGGTGATCCCGCCTTTCGCGGTCACGGGATTGCTCTGCGTGCTGGTCCTGGCGCAACCGGACTTTGGCGGGGCAGCCGTGCTGGCCATGCTGCTCTTTCTGATGTGTTTGGCCGGCGGCACCCGGTTCATCTACCTGTTCACGTCCATCTGCATGGCCGTGGGCGCGGCAGCCCTGCTCATCGTGCATTCGCCGTACCGCTCGCGCCGCCTCCTGGCCTTTCTCGATCCCTTTCAGGACGCCCACGACTCGGGCTACCAACTCGTGCAGTCCCTGTACGGCCTGGGCACGGG
>QZKZ01000295.1 GCA_004796465.1 Desulfovibrio sp. | reverse complement strand
CAACGCGACCTTCCACGTGGAAATGATCGCCCCCATCGCCATGGAAAAGGGCCTGCGCTTCGCCATTCGCGAAGGCGGCCGTACTGTTGGCGCGGGCGTTGTCTCGGAAATCGTGGAGTAAATCATGCGAATTAATATCCAGCTGGCGTGCACTGAGTGCAAACGGCGCAACTACGCCACCAGCAAGAACAAAAAGAACACTACCGGTCGTCTTGAGGTGAAGAAGTACTGTCCCTGGGACAGGAAACATACCGTGCACCGAGAGACCAAGTAAGACGTTCACGCAGGCCAGTGGCTCAATTGGCAGAGCATCGGTCTCCAAAACCGAGGGTTGGGGGTTCGAGTCCCTCCTGGCCTGCCACACATACATTTCGAGGCATCCATGGCGAAAAAAACCGCTAAAGCCCAGGCAGCCGCGTCTCAAAGCGCGCCCAGCAAACTCGGCCAACTCGTGGACTTTTTCAACGAGTCCAAGGTCGAGATCAAGAAAGTCACCTGGCCCACGCGCAAGGAGACCATCACCACATGCATCGCCGTGGTGGTGCTGGTCATCGTCGTTTCCTTGTACCTGCGGGTCATCGACTTTGGTCTTGAAGAATTGGTCAAATGGATGCTGTATTAATCCGGGGAAATATGGACGAGGAAAGCACTTTTACTCCCAAGGCCAGGTGGTACATCGTACACACCTACTCGGGGTTTGAACTGAGGGTGGAAAAGACCATCAAGGAGATGATGCGCACCGGCCAGGACGAGGGCGCCATTGAAGAGGTGGTCGTGCCCACGGAGCGGGTCATCGAACTGGTCAAGGGCGCGAAAAAGACCTCTACCCGCAAGTTCTATCCCGGCTACGTCATGGTCAAGATGATCATGAACGACGCCTCCTGGCACTTGGTCCAGTCCATTCCCAGGGTCACGGGGTTTGTGGGCGGCCGCAACCGGCCCACGCCCATGCGCGACTCCGAGGCGGACCGCATCCTGTCCATGATGGTCAGCCGCCAGGAGCAGCCGCGGCCCAAGTTCCACTTTGAACGCGGCGATGAAGTCCGGGTCATTGACGGTCCGTTCGGCGGCTTCAACGGAGTGGTCGAGGACGTGAATTACGACAAGGGCAAGCTGCGCGTGGAAGTCTCGATCTTTGGCCGCCAGACCCCGGTGGAACTTGATTTTGTTCAGGTGACCAAGGGCTAGTCCCCTGGTCTCGCAATAACACGGCGCGCAATGGGAGGGTTGGCCTGCCCGCTGCACCATTGGCGTTGTCATAACCAAGGAAGAAGACCATGGCCAAAAAAGTACTGTCCAAGATCAAATTGCAGATTCCGGCCGGAGCCGCCAATCCGTCCCCGCCCGTGGGACCGGCATTGGGCCAGCACGGCGTGAACATCATGGAGTTCTGCAAGGCGTTCAACGCCAAGACCCAGGACCAGAAGGGCATGATCATCCCCGTGGAGATCACGGTGTTTGCCGATCGCACCTTCACCTTTATCACCAAATCCCCGCCCGCTTCCGTGCTGCTCCTCAAGGCCGCCAAGCTGGACAAGGGTTCCGGCGTGCCCAACCGCGACAAGGTGGGCAAGGTCACCCGCGAACAGCTCGAGGAAATCGTCAAGATCAAGAACGAGGACCTCACGGCCAAGGACATGGATGCAGCCGTCAAGACCATTGCGGGAACCGCTCGATCCATGGGGATCGAGGTGAAATAGAGCGGGGAAAGAAAAATGCCGAAACACGGAAAAAAATTCACAAAGGCCACCGAGAGCTTTGATCTCGAGCAGCGCCATGAAGTGGCCGACGGTGTGCGCATTGCCGTGGAAAACGCGTTCGCCAAGTTTGACGAGACCGTGGACATCGCCATGTGCCTGGGCGTTGATCCCCGCCACTCCGACCAAATGGTTCGCGGCGCGGTGACCCTGCCCCACGGATTGGGCAAGACCATTCGCGTGGCCGCCTTTTGCCAGGGCGAAAAGCAGGCCGAGGCCAAGGACGCCGGCGCGGACATCGTGGGCGGCGAGGACCTCGTGGACAAGGTCAAGGAAGGCTTCCTCGAGTTCGACGCGGCTGTGGCCACGCCGGACATGATGAGTAAGGTCGGCCAAATCGGCCGCGTGCTCGGTCCCCGGGGTCTCATGCCCAACGCCAAGACCGGCACCGTGACCTTTGACATCGGCAAGGCCGTGCAAGAGATGAAGGCCGGCCGCGTGGAATTTCGCGTGGACAAGGCCGGTGTGTTGCACGCTCCTGTGGGCAAGGTCTCCTTTGGCGCGGACAAGTTGCTGGACAACTTGAAGTCGCTCATGGACACGATCATGCGCCTCAAGCCCGCGGCAGCCAAGGGCACCTACATCAAGACCATGGCCGTGGCCACGACCATGGGCCCTGGAGTCAAGATCGACACCATGTCGGTGCGCAAGTTCCTGGAAGGCTAGGGACAATCGCTTGGCCGCGCTTCCCCGTGGGAGCGTGGCCTGGCGTCGTATATATGGAAATAGGAAAATGGAGTCGAAGACAGCAGGCGGGCCGGGAAGCTTCTGGTCCTTAATCTCCTGCCGAGACAAGACTTTGGCTCGGTTTTCCACTGAAACCCTTAAGTTGGCAAGGAGTTGACCCGTGAACAGGGAAGAAAAGGCAGCGGTCATTGAAGGCTTGAAAGCCAAGGCCGACGCCGCCCAAATCGCGGTCGTTACCGACTTCAAGGGCTTGAAGGTGGAGGACATGACCGAGCTTCGGGTGAAGCTTCGCGAACAGGACGTGGAATACGCCGTCGTGAAGAACACCCTGGCTCGAATCGCCTTTACCGACGGACAGCACGAGGTTATCGCGGATAAGCTCAAGGAGTGCTGCGCCGTAGCCCTGGGTAACGACCCGGTGGCGGCCGCCAAGGCCCTTGTGGACTTTGCCAAGTCCAACAAGAAGTTCAGCGTTCGTTTCGGCAGCCTGGAAGGCAAGTTCCTGGAAGAAAAGGAACTGGAAAACCTTTCCAAGCTCCCGAGCAAGGAAGAACTGCTGGCAAAGGCCCTGGGCACAATGAACGCCGTCCCCACCAACTTTGTTTCGCTTCTGGCGAACGTGCCTCGCGGTCTGTTGAATGTGCTTACCGCCATCAAGGACCAGAAGGAAGCAGCGTAACCCACAGCCAAAGTCGACAAGGAGTATGTCATGGCAGACGTGACCAAAGAACAAGTAGTGGATTTTATCTCCGGCATGACCGTGCTGGAGCTTTCCGAATTTATCAAGGAACTTGAGGATAAGTTTGGCGTTTCCGCCGCTGCCCCCGTGGCCGCCGTGGCCGCCATGCCCGGAGCCGGCGGCGACGCCGGCGGCGCGGCCGAGGAAGAGCAGACTGAATTCGACGTCATGCTCAACAGCCCCGGCGGCAACAAGATCGCGGTGATCAAGGCCGTGCGCGCCCTGACCGGTTTGGGCCTCAAGGAAGCCAAGGCCAAGGTGGACGAAGCTCCCCAGGCCATTAAGGAGGCGGTTTCCAAGGAAGAAGCCGAGGAAGCCCTCAAGCAGTTGCAGGAAGCCGGCGCGGAAGCCGAGCTCAAGTAGTATTTGCGCGGATAAAGGCGGGCGCGTTGCTACGCGCCCGCCTTCTGTTTTTTATAAAGTTGGTCGTGGGGGACCTTTATCTCTTGCTCTTTACTTCAGATTGTGTCATATAACTACGTTATTACCCCCATGAAAACCGATCCAAAAGGATCGCATTCTCATGCACGCACACCATGGCGTGCGTCCGGATGTGTCGTTCGACTGTTCTGGGCAATGAACCTAAGTGCAAACACACTGCAAATGGGACGTTGGCTCGTCTTGTGATGACGGCCTGCGTCCTCTTGCGCCTTTGACGGCGGATTAGCCCCCTTGGGCCCGCAGCCATAACCGTCTTCCAAAGAGGACACCATGACCCGGTTGACAAAACAGTTCGGTAAGATCGAGGTAGCCCTGCCTATTCCGCATCTCCTTGATCTCCAAGTCGAATCCTACCGCCAGTTTCTCGACGGCGGCAAGGAGTCGGGCAAGAAGGATCAAGGCCTGGAAGGAGTATTCAGGTCTGTATTTCCCATTGAGGATTTCAACAAGACCGCCAGCCTGGAGTTCGTGAGTTACGAGATCGGCACGCCAAAGTACGACGTGGCCGAGTGCATCTCCAAGGGTCTGACCTACGAGGCCCCGATCCGCATCACCGTTCGCCTCGTGGTCTACGATGTTGATGAAGAGACCGAGAACCGCACCATTCGCGACATCAAAGAGCAAGACATCTATTTCGGCACCATCCCGCTGATGACCGAAAAGGGCACCTTCATCATCAACGGCACCGAGCGGGTTATCGTCAACCAGTTGCAGCGTTCACCCGGCATCATCTTTGAACACGACTCGGGCAAGACCCACTCCAGCCGTCGCGTGCTCTACTCCGCGCGCATCATTCCCATGCGCGGCTCCTGGCTCGACTTTGACTTTGACCACAAAGACATCCTGCACGTGCGCATTGACCGCCGCCGCAAGATGCCCGCCACGATCCTGTTCAAGGCCATGAACATGACCAAGGCGGATATTCTCAACTATTTCTACGACATCGAGCATTTTCGCTTGGAAGGGGAACGCACCTTCTGGGCCGTGGAAAAGGATTTCTTCCGCAAGGTCGCGCCCGCCGCGGAAGTGCTCGACGGCGAGGGCAATGTCCTGGCCAAGGCCGACACGGTCATGACCAAGCGCAACTGGCGCATGATGCTCAAGGCCGAGATCCAGGAGATCGAGGTCGGCCCCGAGGTCCTGGAAGGGTTGTTCTTGGCGAGGGATGTGGCTGCTGAGGGAACAGGAGAGGTCCTGGCCGAGGCCGGTGACGAATTGACTCCCGAGGTCCTGGAGAACTTGCGCGACGAGGGCGTGGAGAACCTTGAGGTGCTGCACTCCAAGGGCAGCGAGGTGTCCTCGTCCATCCGCGACACCCTGATGCTGGACAAGACCGTGGACGCGGAAACCGCCCAGATCGAGATATACCGCCGTTTGCGCCCCAGCTCGCCACCCACGCCCGAGATCGCCACCACTTTTTTCGAGAACCTGTTCCGCAATCCCGACTATTACGATCTCTCTCCTGTGGGCCGTTACAAGCTCAACATGCGTCTGGATCTGGACCTGCCCACGGACATGCGCACCCTGTCCGACGACGACATCCTGCGCTCCATCAAGCTGCTCACCCGCTTGAAGGACTCCCACGGCATGGCCGATGATATCGACCACCTGGGCAATCGCCGGGTGCGGCCCGTGGGCGAACTGGTGGAGAACCAGTACCGCAT
>QZKZ01000139.1 GCA_004796465.1 Desulfovibrio sp. | reverse complement strand
GGGACGGCCTTGGCGAAACCCGCGCCGGGTGTGTACGTCTGCTGTGCCTTGCGCGGCCATCTGATGGTAGTTCTGTCCAGAGGCGACGGAAAATAAGGAGGCCCGGCTTGCCGCCGGGCTCTGATGGATTCGAGCCCCTCCCGCCCGCCCTCCGCCGTCACGAATCGTGCAGTTCTCAGCAGGTGCGATCAATGGAGCCCAGCCACCGTCTTGAGCAGCGGCGAAAATATCCGGCCCCAGCCGCACGATTCGCGCCGGCGGCCATCGCGCCCGGTTGCAAAGGGGTGGTGAAAATCGTTTACGGACTTACCACACAGCCTCGGCCTCGTTCTGGCGCACGGACCACTCCTCGATGATGCCCTCGATGTTGTCCTGATCGTAACCGCTCAGGTCCTCGAATACTGCCTGGCGCTGCTCGTCGCTCAGTTCTTCCCAGCGGGCGTGCCATTCCATGTTGAAGGGCAGGGATTCGTCCCAGAGCACGTGCAAACGTTCGTGGTTGAGGTTCAGGGCCATGGAGCGATGGGGGCCGGAGGACGCGCCCAAGATATGGCCCAAGATGCCCGAGCTTGCGATGTCCCCCTCATCCACCACAAGCACGTTCTGCTCGCAAAGCCAGCCCAGGAACCACAGTTCCTCGGTGGTGTAGAGCGGGAACTCACCCGAGAGTACCGCATTGGCCCAGTCTACGATCTGGTCCGTGGAATAATGGAAACCTTGCGCGCCCCGCTCAAAACGCTCCAAGGAAATGGATTCGTCGAGGTCATGGGTGAACAGGGCCAAGCCGTAGATGCAGCGGGCCAGGTCACGGCTGGAAGCGGCCAGGATTTCGAAGGTGTTTTCCCGCTGGGGCCAAGGCGTTTGAAAGAGGTCCAGGGGAGGCTCGTCCCACTCGCCAAGAATTTGGCCGGGAAATATGCCGTCCGCGATTTCGGAATCTGTCAGCGTATCAACGGCCTCGGGGTGTTCCAGTTCGTAGAGGTGGTAGTATTTTTCCCAAATTTCCGGGTAGATTCCGGCCAGGGCAGGCCCGGTAACCAGGCATAGTCCCAAGGAAAGCATAGGGGCGGCCAGGGCGGTGAGTTTCAGGGTCCGCATCCTCGGCCTCCTTTGCCATGAACATGGCGGCTAAATAAACGTTGTTTTGGGCGCGGCAAAAAGAAAACCGCCCGGAGGGAAGCCTCCGGGCGGTGCTGGGCGTGTTATTCCGTGAGCATGTCGATGTCCGTGATCAGGGACTCGGCATTGGTCAGCATGGCTTCGGCCAGGATGAGCAGGGTGCGGGCGTTGGTCAGCAGGGACATGTCACCGCCGGAGGCTGCGCTGGCCGCGCAACCCGCAGCAGCGGAAGCCACGTCGCCGCCGGACATGGAGCTCACCGAACTGATCTCGTTGACCAGGGAGGTGATTTGCAGCACCAGGTCGGTGACGTCCGTGAGCAGGGCCTCGGCGCGGGGACGGGCGGATGCGCGGATGCGGGCCTTGCTGTCCGCGGACAGCTCGTTGGACTGCTTCATGTCCTGAGCGTACTCGGAGCGGGCGGTTTTCAGCTTGGCCTGGGACGCCTCGAGGTTTTCCATGTTGTCGGAGTTGGCGCCGCCGACCACGACTTCGGCGTTGGCCAGGCGGGTGTTGCCGGATTCCGTGGCCACGTTGGCCCGGGTGCGGCAATCGCAAGCGCTCCACATGGCCGCGTACTGGTCTTGCAGGGCCTTGTGCTCGTTGGCCGAAGCCATGACCGCGTCGCGGGTTCCGGAGCTGACAGCGCCACCGCCCATCTCGGACTGGGCCTGGGCCGTGAGCTGCTTGTACTCGTCGTTGTTGGCTTCGATCATGTGGCGCAGGTCGCGCTCTTGGGACCAGTCGCAGTCAGGGGACTGGGCCGCTTTTTCAGCTTGGACTTCCTCGCTGGGCGGTTCAATGGTGTCCAGGGTGGCCATTTCCATGTCCGTGGAGCTGTCGCCAGCGTCCTGGGCCAGGGCGTCGGCTTGGCCTTGGGTGGCGGCCCAGACAATGGCTGCGGCGGCCAAGACCAGAAGCGTGAAAATCCAGATTCTGTGCCGTCTGAAAAATGCGCTCATTGATTCCTCCGTGCTGCTGTTGTCAAAAGTGTTGCCGGGTGGTTCCTCTCATAGCGTGGCGCTGGGCTTGGAGCAAGCGCCTCATTGATTTAGCTGCCGAACATGGCTCCCACTGCCCAGAAGTAGGGGTGTTGGGGCACTTCGGTGTAGTCCGGCCCCATGGGCGGCTCGGCCAAATAGTCGAGCTGGGCCAAACGCAGGGCCTCTACTGGGTCATTGCTGCTCAGGTACTCGAAAAAGCGGCTCATGATGAAGCCCGTGGCCAAGTCGTCGGCAAACCACAGGGTGCCCATGACATTGGCGAAATTGCGCTTCATGAACGAGTCGGTGAGGCTGACCTGGTCCACACCGGGGGACCAGCCCGCGTCCACCAATTCCTGGCGCACGTCGTCGTCTTCCAGTTCCTGGCGTTCCTCGGCCGTGATTTTGGG
>QZKZ01000322.1 GCA_004796465.1 Desulfovibrio sp. | reverse complement strand
GCCTCAAGTGCTGCGGGAGACGAGGCCGAGGCCTGCGTTGTCCCCGGCCAGGAGGTCGTGGCCACTGAATCCGCCGCGAACCTTGCCCCCCGGGAAGCCTCAATGATCTCGGCCCAGGATTGGCGTGACTTCCGCCAGGCCCGGCAAGAAGCCTTGCTCGCAGCGCCGGACCAGGCCGCCGCCGATCTGGAACATGAAATCGACACGCGTTTGGAACAGCTCGCCACCCTGGAGGCCCGCCCCATGGACAGGGCAGAGATGCTGGCCAAGCTCCAATCCGAGTTGGAGAACCTGGGACCGGACCAAGAAGACCAGCGCAGCCAAATCATCCTCCAGGCCCACATGGAAACGGCCCGCGCCTTAGGCCTGGTCCGTGAATTCCGTGCCGAGCGGATGCGGCTCGAGGCCGTGTTCATCCAAGCCGAGCGGCTTGCGGTCCTGTTGGACAGCTCCAGCGCGGACAACAACGAACAGCGCCAGGCAGCGGAAAATTCCCTGGTGCGCATCCAAGGCCGTCAGGCACAGGTCCAGGAACACGTGGCAGCTATTGCCCAACGCTTTGAGGAATCAGTGTCGCCACTTCGGCGCCATTTCATTGATTTCGAGGAACTGCGCGGCCAGGGCTGCGCCAGAGGGGAAACAACCATTCAGGGACGGGAGTCCCAGGCCCAGTAACTACTCTTGCCCCACCACCCATTCGCAGACCCGGCGGGAACTCCAGACCAGGGTCAGGTACACGCTCAGGCCCACGAGATAGACAAAGGCTCCGGTCAGGCAGTTCATGCATTCCACGCTGTCGCCCACGGTACAGTATCCGTAGAGGCCGTAGAGGGCGCAAAACACCAGGGAAACGACACAAAAAAGATGCAATCCTCTGAGCAAGACGAACAGCAAACTCTTCATGTGACGGCCCCTGTGGTGTCTCAAATCAGCGCAACAATGCAACTCCCATGATCGCCACTACAATGGGAACCTGGCCAAGGGCTTACTGAAAGAGGAGAAAGGAAAGAAAATACACCCCGGCGAAGATCAGCAAAAAAGCGGTCAGCCAATTGGCGACCCGCTGCACTCGCGGGGTGATGGTGTTGAGGCCGAATTCGTGTTTGCACTTCCTGCAGTACGTTGATGTCATCCGTATCGCCGTGCCGCAGCGAATGCATTTTCCCTTGAGATTCTTCATCACCTCAACCTCACCCGTTTCCCCGAATCCCTGTTCAAATCCCTCACAGCTATTGTGTATACCTTTCAAGGAAAAATGCAAGTCCATGTCACGAGTGTCTCTGAATTGACACACAACGGGACGCGCAACAAGGCCGGGTAAAGGAAACAACAGGGACGGGAAGTTTAGGAAAGCAAGGGCGCCATGTGATTGACCGGCCCAAACCCCTTACCCGGAGCATAACTCATGCGCAAGCATTGGTTCAGGTAGGCCTGGGCCCGGGTCACGGATTCGATCATGTCATGGCCCGCCCCAAGTAGCGCGGCGATTGCCGCGGACAAGGTGCAGCCCGTACCGTGGGTGTTGTCCGTGTCCACGTGGGGTTGGGACAGGGCTTGGGGTGCTTGGCCGGGCAGAGCCAGGAAATCGATGCGCTCATCGCCTTGGCGGCCCCAGGACACGGCATGGCCGCCCTTGAGCAACACTGCGCCGGGACCCATGTCGAGCAGTTTTTCCAGGACCACAAAGGCCCCGTCCCGGTCTTCGGCGCTGAGGCCCGTGAGCAGTTCGGCCTCGGGTACGTTGGGCGTGAGCAGGTCGGCCAGGGGCAGGATTTCCTCGCGCAGGGCGTCCACAGCGTCGTCTTGCAAGATCTGGTGGCGGCTTTGACTCATGGACACGGGGTCCACCACCAGAGGGAAGTCCTTGTCCTTCAGCCGTTCGGCCAGGGCGGAAATAATGGGCTGGGAAAAAAGCATGCCGGTCTTGGCCGCCTTGACCGGAAAGCCCGTGAGCACGGCCTCGAGCTGGGCCAACACAAAGTTCGGCTCGGGCGCGTGGATACCGCTCACGCCAAGACCGTTCTGCGCGGTGAGCGCGGTGATTACCGAAGTGCCGAAACCACCCAGGACCGCAATGGCCTTGAGATCGGCCTGGATGCCCGCACCGCCGCCCGAATCGGACCCGGCAATGGTCAGGATCGTGGGAGGTATGCCCATGGCCATGCCTACAAGGTTTCCTCGCCCTTTTCGCGGATGGCCTTCATGGACAGGCCGGATTCGGCCAGCACATAGAGCGCGGCCAGGATCGGCGGCACCAGGACCATGAAGTGCAGGGTCAGGGCCAGGGCCAGGGCTTCTTCCCGGGCCACGCCGAACCAGCCCATGGCCAGCACGAAGGCCGCCTCGTACACGCCGAGCCCGCCCGGGGAGGCAGGCACCGCATAGCCCAGGGACGAGACCACGAACACGGTCAAGACCTGGGAAAAATTGAGTTCCAACCCGCCCATCCACAGCACGCCCAAAAAGACCACGGACGAAAAGGCTAGCCAGACCAGCACGGTCAGCCCGGCCAGGCCCAGGAAAAAGGACGGGCTCATGCGGCCCTGGAGCTGCTTGATGATGTCCGTGAACAGCAACTTGAGCCGCTCGCTCGGGATG
>QZKZ01000076.1 GCA_004796465.1 Desulfovibrio sp. | reverse complement strand
GCCCCGGATGAGACCGCCCCGGATGACCCCCCTCCGGCCGAGCCGGCGCAAGACGCGGCTGCGCTCCACGAAGCCGTGTTCACTGATCTGGACTGGGAGCTGCTCTCGGGTCTGGCCCGGCTCCATGAACGCGGGCCCGAGTTGCGCACGCCCTGGACCATCCAACGCCTAGCCCACGCTTTTGGCGAGACTCCGGAGGAAATACTGGCCGCCGTGGACCAATCAATCGACTGCGTCCCCTACCACGGCTCCCTGTTCGATCCCGTGCAAAGCGCCCTGGCGGGCCGGGCCAATCCCCTGGACAGGGCCAGGCTTGTGGCTGCCTTGCTCCACAACGCCGGATTCGAAACCCGCATCCAGTACTTGCCCGTGGGCGCCATGACCGCCAGGGTGAGTTATGCGGAGACCTCGCCCGGCACCCCGCCGGACATGTATCCCGAGCTGTGGCAAGAGATGGAGGACGTGCTCGTGGACCAGGTCGCACCGATCATGGACCGGCTCACGCCCCACCTCCTGCCTGCCGCCCAAACCGGAGCCCCCCTCCTCTCCGCGCCCCTGCCCGACGTGTTTTGGGTGGAAGCCCGGGTGAACGGCGAGTGGCAAGCCTTGATGTTCAGCGACAGCACGGTCAAGAGCATGGCCATGCGCCGGGCAAATACCTTGGACGAGGCCGCGCTTGAGGCCCGCACCTGGCGGGTGGGCTTGGCCCTGACCGCTGCCTATGCGGACGGCTCCCAAGCCGAGCTGCTCAGCTTCACCCGCAGATCTTCGCAGTGGCATCTGTTGCCCGTGTCCCTGGTCACGGTTCCGGACAGTTCCTTGAGCGTGTTCACGCCCTATCTCTTGGCTGGAGAAGAAGTTTTGAGCGGTCAGCAGTTTCCCTTGGCCGGGGGCAACGGGGAACTGCACTCCCTGCTCTTGACCCTGACCGTGACCGGCCCCAACGAAACCCGCGAGTACACGCGGCCCTTATTGGAGCCCCGCACACACGCCTCGGACATGGAGCGCGGCTTTGAGGCCTCGCTGATGGCCCGGGTCAGCGTGGTCAGCGGCCCCGTGGCCGAGGAGGACATGGCCTCGGCCCTGACCCGCAACCTGGCCCAGGCCGCGGACCTCATCTTTTCCGATTCCGCCATGCAAGAAGGCCAACCGCCCCTGAACATCCATTCCATGGAAGCCCTGTCGCTGATGAACGCTTCCCATTGGCTGGCCGGTCGCATGGCCGGGGCCTCGGGCGCGGTCTTGGCCTTCCAGGCCCGGCCAGCCCTGGTCATTGAGCGTGATTACGTGCGCACCCGGCCCGAGGGCATGGTCAGGCTGGCCAGCCTGGATTACGTGGACCCGGGCCACGGCCTGGCCATCATCAAGGAGCCCGAGGGCCCGCACATGGGCCTTGATGAACTCTTGCTGCAGGCGGCAGTGGAACATTCCATCCAAGACGCGCTATTGGAAGCCTGGCTCACGGACAGCGGAGCCGTGACCTCTGTGAACGAGTTGGCCCGGCTCATGGACCAGGGCGCTGACTTTGCCCCTGCTCCATCCCTTGGCTCTTTGGCCACGGACAGCTTCTCCAGGGGAGAGCCCGCGTATTTCCTGGCTCAAGGCCAAAACGGCCCAATGGCGGGCTGGCGTCTGGACCCCGGCCCCCAAGTGGTGCCCTTGCTCGGCGACGGCACGGGCGGCACCCGCGAAATCACGGAACAAAGGGAACGGCTGGAAACCATCTGCACGGCCATCAAATGGGCCAGCATTTTTGTCCCGGGCAAGGCCATACCGGCCAAACCCTTGCTCAGCGGAATCGCCGGATATTTCTGCGAACTGGCCCGAGCTTACAATGAAGCCGCGGACGTTCTTTCGGACCTGTCCGCCATGATGGACGGCGAAGACCCCGACATTGACCAGGACCTGGAAGACCTCAAGAACCGGCTGGAAGGATTGGGCGGGGAACTGGTCAAGGGCGTGGGCAAGGGCATCGCCACCAGCGCGGTCAAGGGGCTCGTGACCCATGCCGTGCGCGGCAGGGCCATGTGCGGGGTCTCCCGCAGGGCGGGCAACAGCGCGAGCAGGAGCGCGGCGAGCCGCGTTCCTGGCGTTGTGGGACGGGCCTCCGGCTCCGGGCCGGACATCTCCGCACTGGCCAACCCCCACCTGGTAAGCCGGACCCTGCACATTGCCGATACCGCTCTACACGAACAGGACGCGACTTGGGAGTTGCTCCGGCTGCTGGATATCATGGCCCGGGCCGGATGGACCTCTGAGCAACGCACTGAATTCTTCGCTGACTGGGGAAGCGAGGCCAACAAGCAATTACTGGCGCAAGGCTTGGTCCGGGGCGATTCTTATGAGGCCATAGTGGCGGCGTTCTCTCCACCCGGCTATCTCGTTCAATCCGAGAGCTGGGTCGCGGACCACAACTCACTGCTCGAGGACTTGATTGAAGCGCATTACGCAGTCCAAGGCCAGGGCCGCGAACACATGGTTCCCATGCGCATGCTCAATGGCGACCAGTTCCAGGCTTTACTGGTGTCAGGAGAGTTGGTCCCCTCTGGGCAAGGTGCTGACTGGGGGTATCACGGCGGCTTGGACCAGGGGATGGTGGCCGTGCGCGTGAAGCCGGGCAGCGAAGCTTACGTGGAAATGGTGGAAAACATCAGGGCCTATGGCCAGGACCCGATCTTTTGGCCCCAGGGGATGGGCAACGGTGCACCCGTGGACACCATTCCAGGAGAACACCTCGAATACTTCGATCCCAGCGTAAATGGATGGACGGACCTGGCCGGACCCTAGGAACGCCATACCAAGGCCAACATGGGCGGCATGCCGCGCCATGACAAAGGGGGGGAGCGGCGATACCGGCCGAGCCCCCCTGATATATTTCTTCGCGGACTAGTAGTTGCCCCGGCAGATCCTGTTCATGGTCGGCTTGAATTCGTCGTACTCCGTTCCCGTGAGCTGGCCCAGGTCCTCATTGGCGATGGTCAGTTCCTCGCTGGTGGCGTGGTTGGAGAACGTGGTCTCGGCGCTGGTGCGCCAAACCACCTTGTCGCTGCAGTTGACCTTGTAGCCCACGATGCGGTCAACTTCTTCGTCCGACGTGTTTTTGATCACGATGCGTAGGTCGTAGGTCATGTACCGATCCCCGCCCGAAGTGTATTCCCTCACGCTTGCCGAGTCGATGGACACGGTCACGGAGCCTTCGGGGCCGGAGAGGTCCCACAGGGTCGTCCATTGCGCGGCCAGAGCCGTTCCCGAGGACATCACCAAAAGCAGCAGCACACTAAGCTTGGCAGTAAGAAAATTCATGTTGATTCTCCTCCTTGGATGGGAGTCATTGGATTTCTCGCAATTGTCCCTTTGCCAGGCTTTGGTGACAGACGCATGACAATGAGGAATTACGACGGCGGATACCTGGCGAACCATTCCTCGTCGTCGCGGAACTCGGTGCGCAGGTCATGGGCCATCTCGGTAATGGCTTGGCGCAGCTCCACGTCGGCCAGCCAGCGCTCGGGGATGGCCCGGGCGCCGAGCATGACCCCCAGGATGTTGCCGGTTATCGAGCCGGTGGAATCCGAATCCCCGCCATGGTTCACGGCCAGGACTATCCCCTTTTCAAAATCCTCGCCCGCCTTGAGCGCGCAAAACACGGCAATGGCCAAGGCTTCCTCGGCGACCCAGCCCTGGCCGAGTTTTTCCACGCTTTCCGGTGTGTCTGGATCGTTCCCAGCCATGTTCCGGGCGTTTTCGAGCGCTGCCAGAGTTTCGCCGCCCTGGGGCTGCGCCATGAGCACGGCACAGACGGCGTCCAGGGCCTGGTCAAGGGTGTCGCCTTCCATGAGCCGGCGCACGAGCAGGGCCATGGCTCCGGCGGCCAAGCAGCCCGTGGGGTGGCCATGGGTGATGGCCGCGATCTCGCAGCCCAGGGAAAAGGCCAAGTCCTCCCTGACCAAAATGCCCACGGGCGCGATGCGCATGACCCCGCCGCAGCCCTTGGAATCGTTGATGGGTTCGTGCAGGGTGCCCATGCGGCCCGAGCCCAGGGCCGTAATGCAGGCCTTGCCCGGAGCGCGCACCTGCCACAGCTCGGGCAGGAATTCGAGCCAAGTCGGGGGGCTGGGGCCGCGATTCACTCCACCGCCCTGGGTGGCCAGCCAGCGCTGGTACGCGTAATACACAATGCTCGGCACGTGGCAGTCGCCGCGAACATTACAACGGGTCACGGCCCTGAGTAGACCCGAGGCCGTGAACAGCAGCATTTGCGTGTCGTCGGTTACGGCCCCTACCTTGCCGTGGGCCTCGGCCATGTCCCGAATGCCCTCGGGCCCGAATTTTTCCTTGATTTCATCGAGGCTCAGGAACTCCACGGACGCGCCCAAGGCGTCGCCGCAAGCCCCGCCCAAAAGGCAGCCTTCATGCCGGTCCGTGATCTCGTGCGCCACTCGTTCCTCCTTGAATCGAATTCGCGCTCGGGCAAGCCATGACGCCCGCCAGCAAGCAAACTCCAGCCAAGACCTATCCCAGCTCGACCAGCTTGGCAATTCATGCTGAAAGTAATCCTGCCCTTTTCCCCATGCCCGGTATATCCCTCAAAAAAATTATTCCCTTTATGTCCTTGCCGACACGGAACTTTTCTTTGTGTTCCCCTTTCGCGCACCTGGCCGGGACGCCTTTACCATTGACCCGGCCGTCACTAGCGTGTATGCCTACCCAAATCAATATCGCCCTTATATTCAATATCTTACACCTTCGAAGTCGCTAGAAACAACAAGGCACAGGTAACCGCATGGACGATGTTTCCCGCCTCATCAACAAGCACCTCAAGGACATGTCTCGCTGGGACAAAGAGATGAAAAAGGAGCAACGCCGCCGCAACCAGCGCGAAAAGCGCATGGCCAAGCTCATGGACAGCGCCATGCGCCATAATGTGGCTACCTCGGCCAAGGAGCAAAATTTTACCTGATACGTTTCCCCCCGGTTTTTCTCTTTTCCTAGACCAGGCCTTGTCCTGGTCTTTTTTTTGGAGTAAATGTAATCCTTTAAGCCTCCTTGTATTCCATGACCGGCTTAATGCGCCAAAGCCGGTACAAAGGACGCCCAATGGAACAGCAGACCTACGAAAACGTCTTTGTCGCCAGGCAGCCCATCTTTGACCGCAAGAAGAACGTGTGGGGATTTGAACTGCTGTACCGCCATTCAGGCAACGCTGATACAGCGGTGTTTTCCGAGGAGAACGAGGCCACGTTCAAGGTCATGACCAGTTTGTCCTTGTGTCCGGGGCCTGATAATGCCTGCTCGCGGATCATGATAACTTTTCCCGAGGAATCGATTATGATCCACAGCCCCTATGCCCTGCCCGCGGAGAATACGATCATCAAATTGCGGGAAAGCTTTTCCGCCCAGCCCTTTTTTCTTGAGGCGTTGCGCGATTTGAAAGATTCGGGCTACCTGGTGGCGGTCACGGGCTACCAAGCCAGAAGTGGCCGCCGTACCCTGTGCCAGGCTGCTGATATTCTGTCCATTGACCTCAATGATCCGGAACAGGAGAACATCCAGCTGTTCGCGGCCTCGGCCAAGGAACACGACGCCATACTCATGGCCGCGAAAATCGAGGACCACAAGGCCTTTGATCTGGCCCTGGAAATGGGTTGCACACTCTTTCAGGGATTTTTTTTCAAGCGGCCTGTCCTGCTCTCGGGCCGCAAGATTACCTCCACGGACGCGGCCCGGCTTAAGTTATTCCGCATCATCGAGGACCTGGACCCCAACTTCGATCAAGTGGCCCGGGCCATAGAATCCGACGTGTCCATCAGCTACCGTTTGCTCGCCTTTCTCAATTCCCCGGCCTTTGGTTTTACCCGGCCCATTGACTCCATCAAACAGGCCGTGGTCCTGCTTGGCTGGAAAAAACTGCGCAACTGGATTCGGTTGATCATCCTCACGGACATGCCCTCCCCGGACAAGACCCGTGAATTGTCCTTTCTCAGCGCCCAACGGGCCAAGTTCCTGGAGATGCTGGCCGTGGAAACGGACCGCCTGGACATGGCCGACAGCCTGTTCCTGCTCGGCCTGTTTTCCCTGCTCGAAGCCCTGCTGGACATGGATATGCGGGAGATCGTGCCCCACCTGCCCCTGGCCGATGAACTCAAGGGTGCCTTGTGCGGAGAAGACAACCAATACCTCCCCTGGCTCCAACTCACGGACAGCGTGGAGGAATTGGAGTGGGAGAGGCTGGAACGTTCCATGGCGGCCCTGGGCCTGGACCAAGTGGGCGTGGAGCAAGCCTATCAAGAGGCCATCAAGTGGGCCAATGCCTTTTTCGCCTCGTGTTGAGCCGATGTCCCGGTTCTACTGCGAACCATCCCAGCGCTTGTCCAGGGCCTCTTCCAAGGCTTCCTCAATCATGCGCCTGCGCTCGTAGTCCGTGCTTTTGGTGTAGTCGTCTCGGCCCGCGTCGGCCATGCCTTCGTAGAGCAAGCCTCCTTCAAAGATCATGATCCGGACCTGAATGCGGTCGTTGTCCGACCAGAGATAGCCCACATCCCTGGAGTAGCTGACCATTTCAACTACCACGTCCACCTCCCCGGGGCTGAGGCCTTCGCGCATGAGCCGGGCCTCCACCACCTGTACTTCATAGTCCTTGAGTTCAAAGCCTTCGCCCTCGACCCGGATCTCGGCCCGGGCCGGGGCAAGCCACGCCATGACGCACATGGCCGCGAGTATTGCCGTCAAACGATGCATGGGTCTCTCCATGGTTGGGGTCGTCCGGTGCGTGTGAATCTACCGGGCATTCATTTACAGCGCCATATTTTGCAAGGCGCATTCCAGGTTGCGGGGTCGTCAATGATTGAAGGTGGCTCAGGACACAGGCCCGGATTCGGGCCAGGGCGGGGATTCAAGAAACCGGCACACAGCGTCCACGGCTTGGCGCAATTCCTTGCTCACGGCCCGGGCTTGTTCCTGGCCGTCATCAGTGTCGCCGTGTTGACGCAGGATCCGTTCCAGGGTCCGGGCATGTTCGGCGGTTGCCGCCGCGCCCATGGTGACTGCTGAGTTAACCAGGGAATGGGCGGCCTCGGCCGCGGATTTCCATTGGTGATCTTCCAGGCCCTGTTCCACGGCGGCCATGCGATCGGGTACATCTTCAAGAAAGTATCGGACCATGGCCATGAACACGTTGTCCCGGCTTTTGAGGCCCTCACGCCGCTTACGAATACCCTGCAAGTCATCGTATTCCATGACCGGGCCCGGAGTGTCCGGCTCATGGGCCGCTGATTCAGCGAACCGCCCGCCTTGGGCATGGCGTTGTATCGCGGCCTTGAGATCCTGGAGTTCCACGGGTTTGGGCACATAGTCGTTCATTCCTGCTTCCAGGAAGCGTTCCTTGTCCTCATGCATGGCGTAAGCGGTCAAAGCGATGACCGGGATGTCCTGCTTCACGCCGGGGAGCATTCCGGCCCGGATGCGTTTGGTGGCTTCGACCCCGTCCATGACCGGCATCTGCACGTCCATGAGCACCAAGTCAAAGGACCGGAGCGAAAGGGCCTCCAAGGCCTCTTGCCCGTTGGCCGCGGTCTCCACCTCATGCCCCGCCTCGGTAAGGAAGTGGGCCAAGAATGTCTTGTTCAGGGGGTTGTCCTCGGCCAGGAGCAGATTGAGCCGGGGCTGGGGTTCGGAAATTCCGGAGAGCCCGCTGTCAAGGAACTGGGCCTCGACCACGGCCACGTCCCGTTGCGTTTCGAGTTGAGGCTTTTCCAAGGCAATAGTGAACTGAAAGGTACTGCCCCTGCCGGGACGGCTTTCCAGCCAGATCACACCGCCCATCATCTCCACCAGCCGCTTGGAAATGGCGAGGCCAAGGCCTGTTCCCCCGTGCTCGCGGACCTTGGCCTCGCCCAACTGGGAAAAACTGCGGAACAGCCGGTGCTGTTGGCTTTCGTCAATGCCCATGCCCGTATCCCGCACGGCAAAGAGCACCCGCCCGGCAGCCTTGCCCGGCGCGGGCCGCACGTTCACCGCCACACTCCCTTGGTCCGTGAACTTCACGGCGTTGCTGAGCAAATTCCTGAGTATTTGGCCCAACCGCCCTGAGTCCTGGCGCACCTGCCGGGGAGTCTCCGGGTCCATGACCAGATCCAGGCTGAGGCCCTTGATTTCAGCCTGATGGACAAAGGGCCGCATCACCGACTCCACCAGGGCGTGGAGATCAAAATCCTCTTGGCGCAACTCCATTTTGCGCGCCTCAATCTTGGACAGGTCCAGGATGTCGTTGACAATGGCCATGAGCGACTTGGCCGAATCCTTGACCATCTCCAGGTGGGAGCGCTGATCCGAAGACATGCTGCTGCCCAGGGTCATCTCGGTCATGCCGATGATGCCGCTGATGGGCGTGCGGATCTCGTGGCTCATGTTGGCCAGGAACTCGCTTTTGGCGGTATTGGCTTCCTCGGCCAACAAGCGGGCCCGCTCCATCTCCTGCTCCAAATGTTTGCGCTCGGTAATGTCCCGAAACAGGATCTGCATCATGTTGGGCCCCACGGCCTTGGCGCTCACGTCCACGGGCACGGGTTTTCCGTCCTTGGTCACCAGGGTCCGCTCGATACGCACTGTGTCACCGGACAGTATGTTGGGCAAGCGAACCGGAGCCTTATCAAATTCCTCGGCATGGATGAAGTCGAGGTATTCCCGGCCCGTCACCTCTTCCAGGGTGTAGCCTCCGATCTCCAAGGCCCGTGGATTGGCGTCCAACACCACACCCTTTTTATCCGCCAGAATGATGCCTTCTGAAGCTTGCTCAAAGAGCATGCGATGCTTTTTTTCACTGGCACGGAGCTTTTGCTCGGCCCTGCGCGTTGTGGTGATGTCGCGGATTGAACCGCGCAGGCCCAGGAATCTTCCGGCCTGGTCGTGCACCGGTACAAAGGCCAGGGCCACGTATCGAATTTTCTTGTAGTCGGTTCTGATGCGGAAGTCGAAATTCCCCGAATCCTGGGCGATAAGCGCGGCTTCCAGTGACTCCATGACCCGGCCCCGGTCACGGGGATGCACTATCTGGGCGAACAGCTCGGGATCATCCAGGAACTCGTTCTCGCTTTTGCCCGTGATTCTCGAGCACGCCGGGGAAATATACTCAAAGCCACCGTCCGGGCACATCCAAAACTCCCAGTCGTAGGTAAAATGGGCCACGGTGCGGAACTTGGTTGCCGAGGCCTTGAGTTCCTCCACATGGGTCATGTCCCGGCCCGTGGCCAGGATCATGGTCCTGCCCTGATAGGGAATGGGGGCCAAACGCACCTCTATGGGAAACAAACGCCCATCCCTGGGCCGCCGCGCCGTCCACTGGACAGTCAGGGTCCGTCCTTCCACCACGGCGCGGCACATCTCGGGAAGGGTTTCCTTGGGGGTATCCGGCCCGGATAGTTCTTCGCCAATGGACATGGCCAGGGCCTCGGTGCGGCTCAGACCGAACAGCTCCAGCATGCGGTCGTTGACGTCCACAATGGTCCCGTCCTGGTCATGGACAATGATCACATCGCTGGAACTGTTGAACAGGGCGAGCAAGCGCTGCTCGGCTTCCCACAGCGCGTGTTCCGGATCGTCATCCCGGGCCAGGGTCCGTGATTCGACTAATACGGCCCAGGCATGTCCCTCGCGGTCGCGTAGCGGTGAAAACGAGACGCACCGGCTCGACCCGAACACACCGGGATGCGTCACGGCCTCTGATTCGGAGTTTCTGCCCGCCATGGGCTCGCACCAATGTTCCCCGGCCATGGCCCGGTCCAGACAGACAATGAATATGTCCGCAAAGACCGCGTCACCGAACACCTCGCGCACGGAGCAGCCTTCCACTTGGTCCTGGGAGAGCCCATGGGCGTTGAAAAACTCCTGATTTGCCGCCACGAACTCGTACTCACCGTTTCGTCGGCTTCCAGGACGAGGTGCGGCCACCAACCTGGGTTCAGGCACATGATCAATGATCGCCCGCAAAGCAGCGGTTTCCCGATCCGGAAGGAAACCTTGCCGGTTTGTAGGCTCATGAGACGTGTCCGCCTTGCTCGCTGAAGCTGGCGACTTGGGGCGCATGGTCTTCCTCGCCAAGGTTGTTTGGTGACCTTGGGTCTGAGTCTGGTTTGCCCCTCCTATACATGAAAAGCAGCCTTCCCGCTATATTTTGTGCCTTTTTCCCATAAATGTGTGTGCAGCAACTTGCACCTCGCCCGCCGCGTTGCACCACCCCCTTGCACACCCAGTGGGCTCAACAAGAACACACTCTTGCCTAATAGTAAGAAATATAAGGAAATATTCCTATGGCACAGTCCCTGCTTTATGAGGGGCGTCACATCAACATCAACCAGGAGTGAGAACAATGAACAGATACTGGAAGATCACCCTTGCGGCCGGCCTGCTGGTCCTGTTTGCAAGCGCCATGGCCTTGGCCCAGGAAGACGCCCCGCCCCAAGACCAAACCGTCGGCATCCGGGGCATGTTCGGAATGATGGACGAAGAGACCCGCGACACGGTGCGCGAAGTGGTGCGTCAACACATGATCGACGACTACCCCCAACAGCAACTGCTCCAGGCCCGCCAAGCCGAGCTCAACGCCTTGCTGTTCACGGAATCTCTGGACGAGGCAGCCATTGAAGCCAAGATCACGGAGATCGTGGAACTCCAGGCCGAGGCCCTCAAGGCCCAGGTGGAACTGCGGCGCGCACTGTTCGAGGTGACCGGCATGCCCGTTCCGGACATGGGTCCTGGCCAAGGCATGATGCGTCAAGGCGGTGGCCCGGGCGGCCATGGCGGTCGCGGTGGCCAAGGCGGTCCTGGCGGCCCCGGCGGCCACGGCGGACACGGTGGTCCCGGTGGTCCCGGTGGTCCCATGCACTCCGAGCAGTCCCCGGACACTTACGACGAGCAAATCGCCAATATTGAACCCGCCTTCTAAACCATCAGCTTCCTCCCCAACCAAGGCGCCTTCGGGCGCCTTTTTTTATGCCCGCCGCTTTTCCGCGCGGGCCATGAGCATACCCTCCATTTCCTGGGTCAGGCCTAGGGAGAACCCTTGTTTGAGCGAAACTGAATCAACACCTCTTGACTATACCCCGTATGGGTACTAACTCAAAGCTGCAACCATTTCCACGGAGGAATCGCCATGAGAAAAATCACTTCCATGACATCGCTTATTTCGTTCATCCTGGTCATCGTAACCAGCGTGATCCTGTACATCGCGCCCCACGGCCGTGTGGCCAATTGGGCTGATTGGCGCTTTTGGGGCATGACCAAAACCGAATGGACCAACATCCACATCAACCTGGGCATGCTGTTCCTGTTCGCCATCTTGCTCCACGCGTACTACAACTGGAAGCCGATCATGAGCTATATGAAGAACAAGGCGCGCTCCTTCCGGATGTTCACACCGTCGTTCAACACGGGTTTGGTGTTGTCCGCCGTGTTCATCGTGGGCACCTTGCTCTACATACCCCCCTTCTCCACCTTCATCGACTTCAGCGAGACCATCAAGGAAGACGCGGCCGAGTTCTGGGGCGAGCCCCCTTATGGCCACGCCGAACTTTCCTCTTTGTCCACCTTTGCTTCCAAAATGGGCTATGATTTGGATCAAGGTTTGGCCCAACTGCGCGACGCAGGCGTGGAATTCGAGGACGCGTCCCAGACCCTGCTGGAAATCGCGGACCAAAACGGCCTGTCGCCCAACGCCATTTACCTGATCATGCGCCCCGAGGAGACCGGCGAGGTACTGGAGCTGCCCGCCACTTCGCCCGAGGGTCTGGGCAACCTGACCGTGGCTGCTTTTAGCCAGAAATACGGGCTGGATGAGGACCAGGTGCTGGCCGTGCTCAGGGAGAGCGGGGCCGAGGCCGAGCCGGACAGCAAGTTCCGCGCCGTGGCCGAGTCCGCGTCAACAACAGCATCCGACTTGTATGTGCTCATGTACGAAAAACTGGCGGACGGCAGCGGAGGCGACAGTGTGCAAGCCGCTCCAGATATCGCTCCGGAAGGCGCGCCCACTGGCCTGGGACGCCTGACCCTGGCCGAACTTTGTGAAGCCCATGGTTTTGATCAAGATGCGGCTATGGAGATACTCGCGGCCCAAGGCATGGAACCGGCCCTGGACGCCAAGGTCAAGGACCTGGCAACGAGCGCGGGACTGACCCCCGAGGATATTTACAATGTGCTCAATGCTGAGTGACGGCTCAGCCGCTCCTTCGAAATCCGGGCCATGGGCGTTTCGTCCATGGCCCGGCTGGTTTTCAGGCCACGCAAAACTCCTGTCTGTTGACAGGCGCGCCCGGCCCCGCGTACCT
>QZKZ01000165.1 GCA_004796465.1 Desulfovibrio sp. | reverse complement strand
GTATACGGCCAAGGAAATCAAGGACCTTGCCGGATGGTTTCCCCGCGCGTATCCCGATTCCGCGTATAGGGAACAGGTGCTGGGAGACTGGCAAGAGGCTTTGACATCGGATGAGAAAGAGGCTGTGCGCGAGTTCCAAGTCACTTGCAAAGACGGAACCGTGAGGGATGTGGAGTTTCGGGCCGTGTTTCTTCCCAACCAGCAAGCCTTAGTCACCCTGTCCGACTCCACGGCCCGTAAGCAAAGCGAATCCGCTCTCAAGGAGAGCGAGACCAGGTACCGCGAGCTGTTCGAGAACGCCAGCGACGGCATTGCCCTGTTCGACGACAAGCACCACATCCTGGACGTCAATCCCCAATTCATCCGGAGCATGGGCTATACGCGGGAAGAAATGCTCGGCCGCAGCATTCTTGAATTCATCGATCCCGAAAACTTGGCCGCCACGCCATCCCAGATGCCCAGGCTGCTCAGCGGCGAGACCGTGCTCATTGAGCGCAAATTCATGACAAAGCAGGGCGGGCTCTTGCCTCTTGAGGTGAAGTTGCGCCAAATTTCGCCCAACCTGATCCAAGGCATGTACCGGGACGTGACCGAGCGTTTGCGCATGGCCGAGGCCATGATCGCGGCCAAGGAGGCTGCCGAGACCGCGAACAAGGCCAAGAGCGAGTTCCTGGCGACCATGAGCCATGAAATCCGTACACCCCTCAACGGCATCTTGGGCATGCTGCAGCTGACCTTGGGCACTGCGCTCAACCAAGAGCAGCAGCAGTTCGTGGAGACCGCGACCTTGTCCGCGCGGAGCCTCCAGCGCATCCTTTCCGACATTCTCGACTTGTCGCGCATTGAATCCGGGGCGGTGAACATCTCCCTGGAGGAGTTTCGGCTCAGCGACTCCATTGGGCCGGTCATCGACGCTTTTCGCGAGGAGAGCACGCGCAAGAACGTGAAACTGGCCTGGGCAATGGACCCGGCCATGCCCGAGGGGTTGGTCGGCGATCCCGTGCGAATCAGGCAGATTCTCTACAATCTCGTCGGCAATGCAGTGAAGTACACCGAGGGGGGAACCGTGCGTTTGGAAGCATATCCCCTGCCCGTGGTCCCGGCGGCCGATGGAGTTAATATCCACTTTTCCGTGAGTGATACCGGTATCGGCATTCCCGACGACAAGATGAAGCATGTGTTTGAGACCTTTTCCCAGGCAGACGGGTCCTATACCCGCAAATACGGAGGCGCGGGTCTGGGACTGTCCATTGTGAAGCGGCTGGTCAAGATCATGGGTGGTTCTCTTGCCGTTGCCTCGGAACTTGGCAAGGGCACGGAAATACATGTCACCCTTCCGTTGGGCCTTGGCGCGAGCGTGGCAGAAGCCCAAAGAGCGTATACAGCGCCCGGTGTAATACAGCCTCCTCAAGTCAAGGCAAAGGTGCTGCTCGTAGAGGACGAGGCCGTGAACAGGATGGCGGTGCAGCGGATGCTGGAGCGGATGGGGCACACGGTCGCCTGCAGCCGTAACGGCGAGGAAGCGGTTCAGGCTGTTGGCGAGGGAACCTATGACGTGGTGATCATGGACGTGCAGATGCCGGTCATGGATGGAGTGGAAGCCACCAAGGCCATCAGGGCCATGGACACTTCCCGGTCAAAGGTGCCGATCATTGCGCTCACGGCCCATGCCATGGCCGGGGACAAGGAGATATTCCTGCAGGCCGGGATGAATGACTATCTTTCCAAGCCCGTGGACGTTGGAGAGCTGGAAAGGGCCGTGCAACAAGCCTTGGCCTAGGCAAAACAGCAGTTTTTCATGCCGGAAATGCACCGGGCATGCCGAGGGCATGTCCGGTTTTTGTTTCGTCCAATACTATGCTGCGGGCTTTCGGCCCAAGAACCAGGCCAGGATGAACAGCAGCGCAGGAGAGGTAAACAGTAAAAAAAACGGTCCCTGGGGCATGGTGCCGGAAACAAGGAAGTCCAAGAGATAAAACAGGGCCAGGCAAAGGATGGCCACCAGCGCGCCCAAAAGCTCCCAGCGCCAGGCCAGGAACAGTCCGGCTGTCATGCCCACGGGAAAACACAGGAACAAGGGCAGTTCCTCGAGACTGGGCGGATTGGCCAGGATATTGTCACCCATGGCCATGAACACGAATAAGGCCAGGACAACCAGGCTGAGGATGCGGGCGGACCAACGGAAAATGACTGCGGCGAGACGGGGCCGAGAAGCGTTCATGGGACCTTCCGTAATGAATGGGGTTGTCGGGGCTGCCTCAAAACGAGGCTAACGATGGGAGGAATACCCTCGGTTCATCTATTTGATACTGAGGCTAAAGTACAACAATCCGGATCGCGGCGAGCAAGAAGATGGAAATGTCGCCGACAATGACCCCGGCCAGGACCAAACCCCTGCCCAGCAGCCTGCCTTGGGAGTTGCGGTCTTTGGCCAAGATGGCGAGGCTGATGTTGACAGCTGGAATCCCCGTGAGAGATCCAAAGTCTGACATAACCAGGAGGAAATCCAGATCGCGCCCCTGCTGAAACCCTGTTCCAAGGGGGCGATCCCTGCCGATCGGGCTGGATTGTATTCGGCGTCGCCGAGGGGCTTGCCGGTGTTGGGGCGTATTGCATGGTGTTCTCCTTGCAAAGAAATCCACAAGGCTCCTACCATGCCGAGTCAAGAGAAACAACCGCCAAAGGAATTTTTATGAATCCTCTGGGTCCGACGCCATGCCCAATCGCCCCAGCAATCCATTGACTCCGTCAATGGCCCTGTTGGAGGAAATGACCACCAAAGCCAAGGCCGTATAGATCACGTAGGTGTAGTCAAAGGAGCTGACTCCGGCCAAAAATCCCGTGATCGTACCGGTGGAGGCCACGATGGCGATGCACATGATCAGGAAAAAGCCTTCGTTGATGGGTTCCAGTTGGAGGCCCCTGCGCTTGAGCAGTTTGTTGTAGTCCTCGGCAAATCCCTGGAACGAGGTGAATATCCAAAGGATGTTGAAGCCCGGCACAAGCTGGAGCAAGGCGGCCTTGGCCGGAGTGGTGCGGGCGTGGCCGTCCTGCACGGCCTGCCACAGCCTGTAGGTCATCCAAGTGAACACTCCCCAAAGGACCACCAAGGAAGCTCCGGCCAAGAGCAGATAGACCAGCATTTGGTCCGCGTCTTCGACGTTCCTGGCGGCCCGGTATCTCTCCACAAAAAAGGAGAAGATCATGCCGATGGCAATATAGGCCGCGAGGTACACGCCCTTTTTGAGGGGCTTGGCATGGGCGCGGATAACGGCGAACCAGGGCGAGGGTTCCTTGACCGAACTTTCAGCGGGAGTCGGCTCGGATGCTTGGGCCTGTTCGGTCTCGGCCTGCTCCAGCTTGGTTCCGCAGTCCATGCAGAATATGTCATCGCGGTCATTGTTGTGTCCGCACTTGGGGCAGTTTACTTTCATGAGGCCTCCTTACGATCCAGCCTGCCCCCTTGGGGGCAGGCTGGGAATAAGGCATAGGGCATCCCGCGAGCGCGGGCAAGGGTTTTCCGTGGAGAATGTCCGGGACGGATTACCCGTCCCCGGCCATGCGCAAACAGAGCGCCGTGGTTGACGGGTGGCTGAGGATCCGGTCCACCTCGAGAAACAACGAGTATTCCCCGGGCATGACCACCACGGGCCGCAAACGGGAGGCCTGGGTCACGCTGAGGAAGGAAGGCGCGCCCCCGGCTCCGGGCAATATCTCGGTCAGCAGGTCAATGTGCCCGGCCCTGGGTATGTCCAGGGACAAGAAAGCGGCCGGAGACACGGCCACGGACTCCACGCCCCGGGGAAGGGTCACGGTCACCCTGCGTTCGGCCCTGGACAAGAAATCACGCAGAAGGGGAGTGAACCGCGTTTGCCCTTCCGCGCCGTACATGCCGCTGACAATGCCCGGCAGGTTCATGTACAGGTATTCGCCCTGGCGCACGGCAAAGTCCGGGACCCGCACGGTGAGTTCCCGCACGCCGGGATGGGCCTCGTACTTGGTGGTCACCTCGCCCTGGATTTCAGCGGACTGGCCGTACGAAGCCGCCATGTCCAAGAACTCCCGCCGCCGCTCCTCGGGCAGCATCTCGGTGAAATCGCCCCGGAACTCGCCCAATTCGGTGCCGTGGTAGTACATGCGCGAGGTGATCAGGGCAGCGCCGTCAGCTTCCAGGACAATGTCGATCTCCATGCGGTCGTGTCCGACAAACTCGTCGGACAGGGCGCGGATGGTGATGATCTCCCCGGAGTCCAAATCCAGACCAGGCCTGCCGTTGTAATAGGTCGCGCCCAGTTCGCCGTATTGGTCCTGGTCGCCCAGGTACACCGGGCCTTCTTCGGTCTCCACGCGCACCAATACGGTAGTAAAGAGCTTGGGGTCGGGATGGTTGAGATAAGGATCGCTCAATTCGTGCAGCATGGGCCCCCAACCGGCCAATACAAAGCTTGGCGAAAAACCTGCCGACGAGAGCATGGCGTGCAGCAGGGCAGCCTGGTCCGCATCATTGCCGTAGCCGTCTGCCAGGGTGCGCGACGCGGGCCAGATTTCCGACAGGGGCAATTCATCCAGGTCGGGTCCCACAAAACGCACGGTGCGCATCACATGGTTGTGGATGGCCTTGATGGCTTCGTCTCCTTCAAGCCCGGTTGTGATTCTTTCCACAGAGGACGCGATGCTTGCGTCGGGCTCGGCAGCCCGGAGCAAGGTTTGGCGCAGCAATTCCGCGTATTCCGGCCAACTTCCCGAGGAGGCCAGCACCGTGGGCAGGAAGGAACCGGCCATGGGCAGCAGGGATTCCGAGGGAACCGGAGGGATGTTCTCGGCGGTGAACACGTAAACATCCCTGCCGTTTTCACTGCGGACTTCTTCATGGATGAGGCGTTCATTGAACCCGGCCCACATGTCGCCCAGGCCGAATCCCGTGTCCGAGGAATCCAGGTTCAGGTCCATGCCTTGGGGCGCGGAGATGGTGAGCCGGTGTTCGCCTTGGGGGGCAAAGGTCGCGAACACGCCTTCCATGTCCAGGAACCACGTGGGGTATTGCGGGTCTGGCTCGTACCAAGCGCCGGTGAGGAAGAAGAAGGGCCGGTCGCGGCGGGTTCGCTCGAATTCCACGTCAATGGTGGAACCCACTTCCACGCTGGGCAGGCTGGCCACCAAGGTCTTGGCTGCTGGATAGCGCGGTGCGTAGCCAACCCATCCTGCGTCCATGATATTGATCTCATGGGGCTCGATGTCGCTGACCACACCGGTGGGACTGGTGACCCGGGCATGGTTGATGCTCACATCTTCCCACACCGGATTGTAATCAATGGCGATCTCGCTGTAGCTGTCCGTACCCAGGTAGGTGATCACCTCGATTTTCACTCGTCGGGTCAGGGTCCAGGAATGGGGATCGTGAATCTCCACCTGGGTGTCGTCGTAAAGGATCACGGCGTCGGGTTCAGGGTCATCCACGGGAATGATCTCTTCAGCCGGGAGCGGCGCATTGGCTTGTCCGGGCGCAAAAATGGGCATGGCCCGGTTGTTGGCCTCGGACATACGCGCCAGGTCCTTGAGTTCCTGGTACTGCTCCGGGGAATATTCGGGCAGCTTGAGCACAAAACGATCCACAGCGGTGAGCACGTTGTTTTCCACGGACATGTCCCGGTATAGGGTGGCGGCCTCGGTCTCGGAGGTCTGGTAGTCGGGCAGGCTCAAAACTTGGCCCACGCTGTCGCCCAGATCCAGGGTAAGGGTCTCCTCCACGCCGCAGACAAACTCCGTGTCAATGGGGTAGCGCCGCTCATCCAGGCTCATCATGCCCATAAGCAGCCGGGCCATGCCGATGCCTTCCCCGAGATGGGGGATGGGCATCAGCACGGCCTCGTTGCCCATGATCCGCATGTCCGGGGTGGTGTAGGCAATGGTGGCTTCCAGGGGCTCGTTGGTGTCGAGCATGTTGGCCGGACTCAGGGAAAAGGAAGTGATCACCGCGCCGGGAACCAGGTCCTTGAGCCGCTCCTCAAAGAAATCCCGCCGCTCCGTGGGGGTCATGGACGCGAAATAGTTGCGGTAGATGGCGTCGTTGATGCCGTTGAAGGCCAGGGTGGTCTCGGCCGCGATCCCGCCCTCCGGAGTCAGTTCGCCCGTGGTCGCGATGGACATCATATGCTGCTCGGGCGGCTCGATGGGGCTGACGCGTAGGTCGTCGCCCTGTTCCATGGCAATGAGATAGCTCTTGTTGTTGAGGTAGGGCGGCAGGAATTCCGCTGCACTCTCGTTGGTCGGGTCCATGAGCAGGATGGAGCCGTCCGCCAAACGCGCGCCGGTGATGGCGTGGTCAAAAAAGACCATGGGCACGTCCGGGTCTACTTGGTGGCCCTGGTTGATGAGCACGGGAAAAGCCTCGAACCCGGCGATGCGGAGCATGGCCACGAGCAGGGCGGCCTTGTCCCGGCAGACCCCGGCCCGGCGGTCAAAGGTCATGGAGGCGTCGTGGGGCTCATAGCCCGGGGATTCCGTCTCCACGGTCAGGCCCAGGTAGCGCACCTCCTGGGACACCCAGGTGAATACGGCCCAGATCTGGTCCAGGGGGTCGTCCACGCCCGCCACGAGCTCACGGGTCTTGGCTTCCATTTCCGGGGTCTGCGCTGCGATGTGCGGCTCGGAAAGATCGTAATACCAGCGCGACAGCCATTCCCAATCCTGGATGGTGGAGACCATGAGCCGCTGGCACTGGGTGTAGAAGGGCGGCATTTCCGGCTCGGGAAAAGCTTGGTCCACGTATTCAGCCACCCAATTGTGGATGATCAGCCCGTTATCCCTTTGCTCGGTATGCACCACGCTGTCCTCGATCTCGGATTTGAGCATGACGTGTTGCAGGGGCAAGGATTCTGGTCCGGCTACGGTCATTTCCGAGCGCAGGATCGGGGCTGTGCCCTCAAAGCAGGTATATTCGGCAAAGGTGCCGGGCACGCGCGGGTGCTGGAACTCGTCGTGGATCAGGTAGTGGACCGTATCCCCCACTTCCAGGCCCGGGATGGAAACGTTGAGGTATTTGCTGTTGGGGTTGTAGATGTTGGCTTCCATCTGTTCCCGCTCGGTCATGACCTGGCTGTTGGCTGCGATGTCAACGGGGACCACGGTGCCGTCGGGCCTGACGATCTCCACGAGCACGAACTCGGTGACGTTGTAGGGCAGGGTGAAATAGGAGGTGAGCGTGGACATCTCCCTGCGCCCGGCCTCGGTGAGCACCTTGACGTAGCCCTCAAAGCGTTCGGTGTAGGTGCCGTCCTCGCGGAACTCGATGTAAGTGTGATCGTCCACGTACACTGTGTCCGCATTGGGAAAGGCCGCGTTGGTGGCTTGGGCGGCCAATTCCAGAGCCCGTTCGTGGTCGAGCAGGATCTCGGGGACCTCGGCCTTGGCAAGGGCCGGACTCAAAGCCAGGAGAAACGCCACAAACAGGGGCAGGCTCCAGGCCAGTGGAGACGAAAAAATACCAAACTGCTGCCGGGGAACAACGGTTGTGTCGTGCATATTCATACGGTCTCGGTTTCCTTGTGGGCTGGTTTGGTGAAAGGGCCGCATGGCAAAGGCGGCTTTCTTTGCGTGTGTTGCGGAGTTTTCAGGTTTCCGGCGTAGTATACTGCGAAACATGGTTTTTTTGAAAGGGGTCCGCATCATACGAAAACACAGGCTTAAGCCGGTTCTTGGGTATCCTTGTTGGAGAGAGCAAGCCGACATCAAGGACAATAATCACGCAACCGCGGAGGGCAAGCCCTGTCCAACAGCACGTGGCAAGAGGTTTGTCATGGAGGCGTTGCCCGCAACACGCATTCGTCGTATCAAGCATCTCCATGGCCGGGGAGAAATGCCATGACCGGCCTTCATGATCCTGCAAGCGGACCGCGCACAAGCGCCCTGGACATATGCCTGAAAAAAAGTGCCCGAACGCAGTGTTGTTCAAAAGAGGTATGCTTGGAATGCTGGGAATGCACATATTGCATGGAGTCCGATTGACTCGTTTGGACGTGTGTCGGGCGCTTATGGGCGCGTTGGCCATTGCCCTTTACCCGGGTCTTTTCATGGCGGCGGGTTGGGTGGAACCAGCACAGGCTCAAGCCGGCGGAACTCCGCGGGTCCAACCCCGCATCGTGGCGGCCCTGCCCCATGATTCCGCCTCCTTTGTGCAGGGTTTCCTGTTCCATCAAGGCCGGTTCTACGAAAGCCGTGGCCGCTACGGCGAGTCTGAGCTGCGTGTGCTTGACCCGGCAAGCGCCGAAGTGCTCCAACTCGTGGAGTTGCCAGACGAGATATTTGCCGAGGGACTGGTGCTCGTGGATGACATGTTGTTCCAGCTCACCTGGAAGGAAAACAGGGTGTATGTGTGGGACGTGAATACCCTGGAGCCGATCCGGGAATACCTGCTCTTTGGCGAGGGTTGGGGCGCTGCCTATGACGGTGAACGGATCATCATCTCCGACGGAAGCCATGTGTTGAAATACTATTCACCCGACAACTTCGCGCCCCAGGGCGAGTTGGCCGTCTTTGACCAAGGCGAGCCTGTGATCCTGCTCAACGAGTTGGAATGGGTGGACGGGATGCTCCTGGCCAATGTGTGGATGTCCTCGGATATTGCGGTCATTGACCCGGAAAGCGGGCAGGTTGCGCTGTGGCTCGACTGTAGTTGGCTCTGCGCCCGCGCCGGCTGGCATCCGGACGGCAAGGACCTCAACGGCATTGCCTACGACGCTGATGCCGGTAGATTGTGGCTCACGGGCAAGCGCTGGGACGTGGTGTTCGAGGTGGAGGTGGCGTGGGAATAACCGGGAGCACAATCCTTTTCTCATCAAGAAAAATGCCGCCAGTTTTCCTGGGCGGCATTCTTTTTATGTGTGATCAGGAGTTGCTGTTAGGAAACTTCGATTTCTCTCCCCAGTATTATCGAAGATGGATATTCGCTCAGTAGCTGCGCACAATGGGATCGTAAATCCCGTGCTGCCTGAGCTGGGCCCGAATTTCGCTGTCCGTGCCCGCGCGGGTGGCCAGCACCTTGTAGCGGGTGGTGCCGCTCATGGTCACGGCTTCCACCGAGGCGTCAAAGCCGTCGCTGATGAGCGTGTCGCGCAATTCATCGGCATTGGTCCGGCTGCTGAACACGCCGACCTGATAAGTGACGGCTCCGGCGGATGAGGTAGCGGCGGCCGGCGAAACGGCTGCGCCGCCACTGCTGGTCTGGCGGCCGTCGAGCATGATGGGGTCATAGATACCGGCCTGTTCCAAACGGGAGAGCACATCGCTTTCCGTGCCCTGGCCCGAGGCCGCGACGTTGTAAACACCGCCTTGTCCCTGTTCAATGTTGGTCTGGAAACCACGCGTTTCCAAGGCTCGGGCCAAGGAGTCGGCATTGGCGCGCAGGGAAAAGGAGCCGACCTGGTAGGTATACACGCCTGTGGGCTCGGTAGGCGTGGTGGGCGCGGCTGGTGGGGAGTCTTCCAGGGTCACGTATTCGTCGGGCGAGCTTGTGGAGGCCCCGGCTCCCGGCGCAGTGCCCGGTGTGGCGTCCGGGGAATACGCCGTGCCTCTCGCCAAGGAGGTCGTGGGGTATTGGTCGGGCGGGCTCACGCTTTTATAGAGCACAATGGGTTCGTACACACCCAGCATGGCCAAGCGGTCGCGGATCTCGTTTTCTTCGCCATGGCCGATGGCCACCACGCGGTGTTGCGTTGCGCCGCCCACATCGACCACCTCAATGGTGGATTCAAAGCCGTTGGAGCGCAAGGTGCGGCTGAACGCCTCGGCGTTGTCGGGCGAGGAAAACGAGCCCACCTGCATGGCAAAGTAGTAGGCGTCCGGGCTTGCGCTTTGCTCTTCCCAATACGGGGTGTTGTCGTAGGGCCTGGCCTCTTCCTCGGCCGGGGGGGATGCTTGGCTCAGGCTCCGCTCCTCGGGCGCGTCAACGGGGCCGTAACTGCTTCCCGAACTGGTGGAGGCCTGCGAGGAGCCGTCCGTGGGCTCGGAATACACCACGGTTTTTTTGGAGCAGCCCGAAGCCGCCAGCACCACAAGAAAAAGAAGCGGGAGTATCTTGCGCATCACGACCTCCTGGCGGCCCGGGGGCCGCGGCGACGTCCGATGAATCTTCCGTCGCGGGTCTTGTTTTACTGGTCCATGACCATGATCTGGGCCATGGTCTTGCCGTTTTCCACGCCAAGATTGACGTAGACTTCCTTGCCGTTGCCGTGGCC
>QZKZ01000134.1 GCA_004796465.1 Desulfovibrio sp. | reverse complement strand
TTCCCATGGAGTAGGGGAAACCGAATCGAGTGGGCAATCAATGCGCCCCCAAGCCTTGACTTGGGGGCGTTTTCTTGTGGGCTGGAACGGGTATGTTGCGCCGGGTATGACGGGCTTTCCTTGGGCCATGTTTCGATAAGGCTACGGAACCCGGAAGATAATTGTGATTTCCCGCAAGGGCATGTATGAAAGCCACAGCACAAGGCGATCAATGCGGGTTGACGCCGCGCTGCACACGGAATGCGGATCAAAGCCGACCCAAGGGACACAAGACCGGACAGGGGGCATAGCCATGGCTCAAGCAGTGATCCTCAATGTTGTCAAAGGCAGTCTGGCCGGAAGACAGTACCAGTTTACCGAGCCTTCCACATGTCTTATCGGCCGGTCACCGGACTGCAACATTTGTTTGCCCAGTGACGAGGCCCACGCCACTGTGTCCCGCCACCACTGTCTGCTGGACATTGCCCCGCCCCAAGTAAGAATCCGGGATTTCGGCAGCCTCAACGGCACGTTCGTCAACGGCAAGAACATCGGCCAGCGCGCTCAGACACAATCCGCTGATGCCGCGGACAAGGACGCCACTGCGGATGTGGATATTGCTTCCGGTGATAAAGTGCGGGTGGGTGAGACGGAAATTGAGGTGCTCATTCAGGAAGTGGCTGGTTCCGGGCAAAGCGCGGATGAGATCGGCGTGAGCGCGCCTTGCGAAGAGGAAGAAGCCGGGACCGGTGAAGCAGTGGTTTCCCCGGCGGTCATGGGCAAGGATCCCCTGGCCCTGGTCGAGGCCATTCTGGAACAGGCAAGGGCGGGTAATGCCCAATTCCAGGGAATCGAAGGCTATTATATACGAAAAGAATTGGGCCGGGGTGGTATGGGCGCGGTATATCTGGCCGAGCACAAGGCCACGGGCGACCAAGTGGCGCTCAAGGTGCTCCTGCCCCAGGCCGCGACCAACAAACGCGCCGTGCGCATGTTCCTGCGCGAGGCCGAGAACAGCAAGACCCTGGACCATGACAACGTGGTCCGGGTCCATGATACAGGGTTTTCCGAGGGCACCTTTTATATTTCCATGGAATACTGCAACCGCCAGAACGTGCGCGAACTGGTGGACAAGCGCGGGGGCAAGATCCCTCCGGAAGAGGCCGTGGACATCGCGCTCCAGGTCTTGGACGGATTGCAGTACATCCACACGGCCACCATACCCAACGTGCAGCTCGCGGACGGAACCGTTGGCCAAGGCACGGGCCTGGTGCACCGGGACATGAAGCCGTCCAATATTTTCCTGCACAAGCAAGGGGACGCCGTGCTGGCCAAGATCGCTGACGTGGGCTTGGCCAAGGCTTTTGACCTGGCCGGATTAAGCGGACAGACCCGCACGGGCCAAGCCGCGGGATCGCCCCTGTTCATGCCCCGCCAACAGGTGATTCAGTTCAAGTACGCCAAGCCCGAGGTCGACGTGTGGGGCTTGGCCGCGACTTTGTATTACATGCTCTCGGGCGGTTATCCCCGGGAGTTCCAGTCGGGCAAGGACCCCTGGCTCACGGTGCTGCAGACCCAACCCACGCCGATCCTGCTCAAGGAGTCCTCGGTGCCCGCGAAACTGGCCGAGGTCATTGACACGGCCCTGGTGGATTATCCCGAGTTGACCTTTACGAGCGCCTTGGAGTTTCGCAAGGCTCTGGAGGGCGCGGTGTGAGCATGGGGGGATACGGCGGCGTCACCCACACCGGCAAGGTGCGGGAGCACAACGAAGACAGCTTGGCGCTCAGGCCGGACCTGGGCTTGTATATCGTGGCCGACGGCATGGGCGGCGCGGCCAGGGGGGACTTGGCCTCCAAGATCGTGGTCGAGACGTTGCCCGCCTTGGTGGAACCCTTGTTGGTGGAGTTCGACCATGGATCGGAGTCGACTTTGAGTCCTTTCCTGGACATCAAGGAGCCCGTGGTCGACGCCATCAAGCAGTTGAGTATTCAGGTGCGGGACACGGCGGCCAGGCACCCCGAGTTCCAGGGCATGGGCTCCACCGTGGTCCTGGTGCTGGTGCGTGACGGTCATGTCCTGGCCGCGCACATGGGCGACAGCAGGGCGTATGCCTTGAAGAACGGGGAACTGACCCGTCTGACCCGGGACCACAGCGTTGTCCAGTTCCTGGTGGAGTCCGGCGAAATTTCAGCCAAGGATGCCGAGTCCCATCCCGCCAAGAACCAAATCACGCAATGCGTGGGCATGGAAGAAGAGCCCCTGCCCGATGTGATGGAAGCGCGGTTTCAGCCAGGC
>QZKZ01000097.1 GCA_004796465.1 Desulfovibrio sp. | reverse complement strand
CCGAGGAGTTGGCCTGCCAAGACAAGGACAGCACAGCCCAATCCCGCCATCTGCACCCCCGAAAAACCGCGCCAGTCATCACACCCATTACCGAATCCCTGACCCTGGCCCTGCTGCCCGACCCGTCCCTGCCCTACACGGCCATGGACCTCACCTTTGCGGGCGGGGACAGCCTCTGCGCCGAGTCGGAACAGGGCTTGGCCCAACTCAGCTCCCGTATCCTGACCAAGGGCGCGGGCAAGCGTTCCACCACCGAACTCCAGGACTTTCTCGCGGACCGGGCCTCGGCAGTGCACGCCCATGCCACCCGCGACCAGTTCTCGGTGAGCGCCCGCTTTCCCAGCCGCTTCAGCAGCGACATCCTGCCCCTGCTCCAGGAGATCGTCCTGGCCCCCAGTTTTTCCGACGAGGAAACCCAACGGGAAATCCAAAGCCAAATCGCGGGCATCAAATCAACCGAAGACCGTCCCCTGGGCCTGGCCTTCCGCCGCCTCTTTCCCAGCATTTTCCAGGACCACCCCTACGGATACCTGCACATGGGCACCAAAAGCGGTTTGGCCGCCTTTACCTCGGACACGGCCCGCGACTTCTGGCACACCCAACGCCAATCCACGGCAGTGCTCGCCGTATGCGGCGACTTCAACACCCAGGACATGCACGACCTGGCAACCACCCTGGCCCACTCGGGCCTGGCCCAATACCCCCCGGCCATGCCCCAGTCGCCGCCATCCTGGACCACCACCCCCTCAACCCAGTTGACCCTGGCCGACCGCAACCAAGCCCACGTGCTCCTGACCTTCCCCACAGAGCCCCTGGACCACGCCGCCACCTCCGGCCTCAAACTCCTGCGCGCCATCCTCGGCGGCCAAGGCGGCATCCTCTTCCCCAAACTCCGCGATGAAATGGGCCTGGGCTACCAAGTCTCAGCCTACAACTGGCAAGCCGGACAAGCCGGTTTCCTTACCCTGTACATCGGCACCCAACCCTCGCGCGTGGACGAAGCCATCAACGGCTTCACCAGTTCCCTGCGCGAACTGGCCGCCAAACCCCTGCCACAACACGCCCTGGATAGAGGCGCAAGCCTGCTCCTGGGCAACCACTTCCGGGAACACCAAACCCTGGCCTCCCGCAGCCACGAAACCGCTAAACACCTCAATATGGGCCTGCCCCACACCTTCAGCCGCACACAACTCCGCCGCGCCAAAGACATAACACCCAAACAACTCCAATCCCTAATCAAAACCTACCTCGACCCCGCCTCCATGTTCCAACTCACCGTTGTCCCTTAGACGGAAACGTCAACGGATTACGTCAAAGGATTTACGGCTTTTGTTTTAAGGGCTTCGCCCTGAACGGAAAACGTCAACGGATGAAAGTCGTGGGGCTCTGCCCCACACCCCGCCAGGGGCATGATGCCCCTGGACCCCCACCTGGGTATGAGTTGTCCCTTACGGCATCGTTGGCTTGGAAGGGCTCGGCTTTGGGTAGAGAGGTATTGGGTGATATGCCCCATCTCAAGCCCCCCAAAATATCCGCTCCCTCGGAGACAAGTTCCCGCCCTTGCCTGCTCACTCAGCAATAAAGCTGCTCCATGCTACTTCAAGCTATGGGGATCATCTCTTGCCCCGCTCTGGGCTGGAAGACTCTCGTGCAACGGCATTGGGTTGGCAGGACTCAGCTTTTCGGGAAGGGGAACAAAAGACTTCGGGGAGGTCGAGTACTCTGAAAGCCGTGCCCCGCCGTGCCCGCTACCTGAAAAGACACACCCCTTTCCCGCTCATCACAACAAAACGGCAGCCCCAGGCCCAACCTGAAGCTGCCGCTAACTCAAACGGGGTCAAGGGCATCATGCCCTTGCGGGGTGTGGGGCGGAGCCCCACGACTTCCATCCGTTGACGTTTTTCCTTTGACGTTATCCGTTGACGTTATCCGCTGAAGTTCCGTGATTTACTGACCACTTCCATGGCTGTGGCGACCATGGAGGCCATATCGCTCATATTCGAGGGGATGATCATGGTATTGCCTTCCTTGGCCAGGTTGCCGAACTCTGTCACGTATTTTTCCGCCACGCGCAGGTTGGCCGCGGCCATGCCGCCTTCCAGGCTCAGGGATTCAGCCACCGCGCGCACGCCTTGGGCTGTGGCTTCGGCCACGAGTTGGATTTCCCTGGCCCGGCCTTCAGCTTCATTGATGCGTTTTTGCTTTTCGCCTTCAGAGATGGCGATGGCTTCTTGGCGCATGCCTTCGGCGCGGTTGATGCGCGCTTGGCGGTCACCCTCGGAGATGGCGATCTCGGCCCGCTTGTCGCGTTCGGCTTTCATCTGCCGCTCCATGGCTTCCATCACGCTCACCGGCGGCCGGATGTCCTTGATTTCGTAGCGCAGGACCTTGACGCCCCAGTTTTGCGAGGCTTCGTCCACAGCCATGACCACTTGTTGGTTGATATTTTCGCGTTCTTCAAAGGTCTTATCCAGCACGATTTTACCAATGGCCGACCTGAGCGAAGTCTGGGCCAACTGGTTGGCTGCGATGCGGTAGTTCACGATGCCGTAGGCCGAGAGGCGGCTGTCCACCACCTGGATGTAGATCACGCCGTCGATCCCGATGGACACGTTGTCCCGGGTGATGCAGAGCTGCTCTGGGATGTCCATGACCTCTTCCTTGAGCGAGCGGCGGTAGGCGATCCGGTCCAGGACCGGGATCAGGATGTGAAAACCAGCGCCCAGGGTTCTGCTGTATTTGCCCAGCCGCTGCACAATGTACTCGGAGCGCTGGGGCACCACCACCGAGGCCAGCAATACCAAGATAAAGACAACAATGGCCCCAACCACCACCAGAATCAACGCGGAATATTCGTAATCACCCATTGTCCTGTTCCTTTTGCCCCAAGGGCTCCACTTTGTAGGTCAAACGGTCGTCGCCCGTGGCCATGAGCACGGTCACGGACGAACCTTCTTCAATGTCCTGGTCCGCCACTGCGCGCCAATAACTGCCCATGCATTTGATCTCGCCTTTGCCGTGCGGTCCCAACTTGGACGTGACCACAGCGGTTTGGCCGATGATCCGCTTTTCCAGCAGGGTTTCGTCCATCTCGCCCTTGGCGTGGCCGGTCAAAGAGCGCACGAATATCCGCCGTAACGCGAACAGCAGCACCAGCGAGGCCAGCACGAAAATCACCACCTGGAGTTCCACGCTGAATTCCCAGATGTAGCTCACCAGCGCCGTGACCAGGCCGCCCAGGCCAAAGAATATCAACACCAGTCCAGGCACGGCCAATTCAGCCAGTAAAAGCGCCGCTCCAATCAAGAACCAAATCAAATACGCAGGCATTGTCGTGTCCCTCCGTACGGGTGATCCATGCGTCCAGCCCTGTCCGATATGCAATAATACATATAGCACAATACTACGGCACCTTGCCCAACTTTGGCAAGACATTTTGCCACTTTTTCCTGTCTTTTTGGTTTTCCGGACAGGTCCTGGTTGGGGGCGGGCTGCGTGCAAGGGCCAGAGCCCGAGGCGCCACCGGACATGGAGAAGCGGCCCTACTCTTGTTTGGGCGCGGGCTGGGAGTGCCGGTGGCGCGATTCATGCCCCGCATGAAT
>QZKZ01000055.1 GCA_004796465.1 Desulfovibrio sp. | reverse complement strand
CTACAGGCGTATTGCAGGCCAGGGCTTCGGCGATCGGCAGGCCAAATCCTTCGTAGCTCGACGGATAGGCCAGCAGTTCGGCCCCTGAGTACAGGGCCGGAAGCTCCTCCACCGGCGCATGCCTCAGGAAGCGAACTCTGTCCTGAAGGGAATTTTCCGTCACGAACTCGCGCACTTCGCGCTCATACGCCCGGCCCCGGCCTACCACCACCAATAACAAATCCTTGTCGAAGCCTGCTCCCTGAAAGGCCTTGACCAGGGTGAGCAGATTCTTGCGCTCAATGATCGCGCCCACGGACAGGATGTAGGGCCGGTCCAGGCCATGGCGGGCCAGGGTGGGCTCTTTGTCCGCCACGGGTGCGAAAAAGCGGGGGGAAATGGCCTGGTGCTGGACCCTGACCTTGGCCAGGTCCACGCCCAGGATGTTGATCACATCCTGGCGCGTGTGCTCGGACACGGCCAGGACCAGGTCAGCCACACTGCAGGCATGGCGGAATTTTTTCCGGTACACGGCCCGGTCGATGGCCGGAAACAGCTCGGGATGCACAAAGGGCAGCATGTCGTGCATGGTGACCACCGAGGGCATGTCGCCGAGAAAGAGCGGCAGTTCGTGGGACAGGCCGTGGAACACATGGCACTTCTGACGGCGGGCGCTTCTGCCCAGGCCCAACCGCCGCCACAAGGGCGTGCGCGCCGTGAACACCCGCACGTTGTCCCTGTCGAGAATGTCTTGGCTGATGAGCGGCTGCCGTACAGGAGGCGTGAACAGGAAGAATTCCCAGTCCGGGGCCAAGCGGCTGAGGCCGCCAATGAGCAACCGGGAATAGGTGCCCAGGCCCGTGCGGTTGGCGAACGCCCGCTTGGCGTCAAGGCCGATGCGCACGTCGTGGTCCCCAGGTTGCGGCCACATCCTGTTCCCGGGCCAGGAGCATGGTGGACACGGCCCAGGGCGTCAGACAGTGCAAGGAGCGTCCCTGCCGCCACAGCTCGCGCAGGTGGGAACTGCTGATGTCCAGGGCTGGGATGGGCAGGAGCAGGATAAAGGTGGGCTCGTTGTTGCCCGAAGCTGGAGCGAAACGCCACGCGGCTGTGGAGCCGGGCAAGGGGTGGGCCAAGCGCTCGGCTTCGGGCCAATGCCCGGCAATACATTCCTCGACCTCTTGCCGCCCAAGTCCGGCGCGGGGCGCGACCACGAAATTGGCCTGCCTGACCAAGTCGGGCCCCTGCTTCCAGCGGGGCAGGGCCAGGAGGTCTCCCGCGCCCAGGATAAAGAACAGGTCAGCTTCCGGCTCGCGCTCGTGGTACGCGGCCAGGGTCCGCCAGGTGTAGGACGGCGTTTCCAGATGTTCTTCGATGGTGTCGACCCTGAGACCGGAAATGGCGTCGATGGCCTGGCGCACCAACTCGGAGCGCAGGCCAAAGCCGAGCAGGCCGTCTTCGTCTTTGTGGGGCGGACTGAAGCAGGGGACCAAGTCCACCCGCTCCAAGCCGATCCCTTCCAGGGCTTCCAGGGCGAGCCTGATGTGGCCCGCGTGCACCGGGTTGAAACAGCCGCCCAGGATGCCGATGCGTTTCATGTCCCAGCGCGGCTTAGGGCCGGACCTGGCCCTGGCCCAGGAGCACGAACTTGGTGGTGGTCAGTTCGGTGACGCCCATGGGACCGTACGAATGCAGCTTTGACGTGGAGATGCCGATCTCCGCGCCCAGACCCAACTGGCCGCCGTCATTGAAGCGCGATGAGGCGTTGATGGCCACCAGGGAGGCGTCCACTTCGCGCAGAAAACGCATGGCCCGGTTGTGGTCGCGGGTGCAGATCACTTCCGTGTGGTTGGAGCCGTATTGGGCGATGTGGTCCTGGGCCTCGTCCTGGTTGCGCACCACCTTGACCGCCAGGATCAGGTCGTGGAACTCGTAGCCGTAGTCCTTTTCCTCGGCAGCCCTTGCCGTGCCGCCCAAGAGCGGCAGGGAGCGCGGGCAGGCGCGGAAGGAGACCCCGGCATCACCCAGCTTCTTGGCCACCATGGGCAGGAAGGTGTCGATCACGTTTTCATGGACAATGAGGCATTCCAGGGCGTTACACACTCCGGGGCGCTGGACCTTGCCGTTGTAAACGATCTCAAGAGCCTCCTCCAGGTGCGCGTCCCGAGCCACGTACACGTGGCACACGCCGGAGTAGTGCTTGAGCACGGGCATGGTGGCTTCCTGGACCACGGTGCGGATCAGCGCTTCACCGCCCCGGGGGATGATCACGTCGATGTATTGTTCAAGCTTGCACATGGAGCCGATGGCGGCCCGGTCGGTCACGGGCACCACTTGCACGCAGTCCGTGGGAAGTCCGGCGAATGACAGGGCCTCGTGGATCAGCTCGGCCAAGTACAAATTGGAATGGATGGCCTCGGACCCGCCACGCAGGATCACGGCGTTGCCTGCTTTCAGGCACAAGATGCCCGAGTCGACCGTCACGTTGGGCCGGGACTCGTAGATCATGGCGATGACGCCCAGGGGGATGCGCATCTTGCCGGCTTGCAGGCCGTTGGGCCGCTGCCACATGGTCTCGATGGCCCCAACCGGATCGTCCATGGCCGCGACTTCTTCACAGGCCACGGCCATTTCCTCGATGATGGCCGGAGTCAGGGCCAGGCGGTTCATGCGCGGCGCATCAAGGTTGTTGGCCTCGGCAGCCTTGAGGTCCTTGTCATTGGCCCTGGCGATGTCCTTGGCCTTGCTGCGGATCAGGCCCGCCAGGTGCTCCAGGCAGGTCTTCTTGGCTTCGGGTGTGGCCGCTGAGATGCGCCGGGCCGCTGCCTTGGCTTTTTTGCCCATATCCAGGAGTTGGGTGTCAATGCTCATGCGTGTGGCTCCTTGCCTGGGAAAACGTTCGATAGTCAGTCTTGTTTCCGGGTGATGAATTTTGGTGACTAGCATGAAGCCAAGGCATTTTCCAGGGCTGGAAAAGGCCGAGGCCCGTGCGGGAACACAAATTTTGCGATCAGGGAAAAATAGCGCGTACACTTTGGCTGTCAAGGTCCGGGGAGGCTTTCACGCCACTTCCTCGCCGCCAAAGCATTTTGACATTTCTGTACAGGGAGCATACAACCGATGCGCCGGTTGCGCCGGATCACGCACGACCGCGCCACACCACATCCCATACGGAGGCGAAAACAATTCATGCTGGACAATAAACCGAAAATGCCGACACAAGGCCCGGCGGGCCTGTCCGGTGAAGTGGCCGACGAGGTCCATCCCTTTCTCAAGTCCCTCAGCGAGAACATCGTGACCATTATTGTCGTGGTCGTGGTTTTTCTGGCCGGGCTTGGCGGGTATTTGATCTACAAGGATTACCAGGAAACCAACCAGGAGGAAGCCGCCAACGAGATGGGCGAAATCCTGTTGCTCACCGAGGGCGAACTCAGGCGTGACGCCTTGGAGGGCTTTTTGGACCGCGCTCCGTCCTCCATGGAACAGTCCATCCTGTTCGAACTGATTCGCGTGTCCCTGGATCTTGAAGAGTATGACGCGGCCCTGGGCTACTGGGACCGGATCGAGGTTGAAGGGAGCACGGAAAAAGTCCTGGCCATGGGCCGGGCCCGGACCCTGAGTCTGGCGGGCCGCCACGACGAAGCCCTGGCCCTGCTCGACGAGCTCAGGCTCTCCGTACCAGAGTCCTTTGACCTCAGCCTGATGCGTCTCTATGCGTCCATTGCCGAGACTTCCGGCGACTTGGAGACCGCAAAGGCGACTTACGAAGAGATGCTGGCCATGAGCCAGGCCGACGTAGCCTACGTGAAATTCAAGATCGCCCGCTTGGCCGAGGAAATCGGCGGCTAGGCTTGGCGATCCTCTTTCAAGACTCTGGGCCAAGCCCGGAAATATCCATTGTGAGGCAGAGTTCATGGCAAGTGATTTGCTGACTCCCGCTGGTGGGGAACGCCACCTGTTATTGGGTAACGAAGCCATTGTGCGCGGCGCCCTGGAAGGCGGTGTGCAGTTCGTGTCCTGCTACCCCGGCACGCCTTCGTCCGAGGCGCCGGACACCTTTTACCGGCTTTCTCCCAAGGCTGACTATTACTTCGAGTATTCGGTCAATGAAAAGGTCGCCCTTGAGGTGGGTGGCGGAGCCGCGGTGAGCGGCCTGGCCACCATGGTCACCATGAAGCATGTGGGCGTGAACGTGGCGGCCGACCCCCTCATGACCCTGACCTATATCGGCGCGCCCGGCGGCTTGGTGCTGCTTTCGGCCGACGATCCGGGCTGCCACTCCAGCCAGAACGAGCAGGATAATCGGTACTACGCCCGCTTGGCCGGAATGCCCGTGTTCGAACCGTCCACGGCCCAGGAGGCCAAGGATATGGCTCGGGACGCTTTCAAACTGAGCCGCGAGTCCGAGCAGCCCGTGATGCTGCGCACCACTACCCGGGTCAACCACTTGCGCGGCCCGGTGGACTTCGGCCCCCTGCCCGAACAAAAGGACGTGGTGACCTATTCCAAGAATCCCCGCCGCTTTGTGCCCGTGCCAGTGGTGGCCCGCATGCGCAGGCTCGAACTGCTCAAGAAGCTGGAAGAGTTGCGCGAGATCGCGGAGAATTCGCCCTGGAACAAGGTCTCAGGCTCGGGCAAGCTGGGGATCATCACATCGGGCATCACCCGCGCCTATGTCAACGACGCCCTTGATTTCTTGGGGCTCCGGGACCAGGTGATGCTCCTGGAACTGGGCATGAGTTATCCCCTGCCCGAGAAAACGATCAGTGAGTTCCTGGGCAAGGTTTCCCGGGTCATGATCCTGGAAGAGCTGGAGCCCGTGTTGGAGACCGAGATCCGGGCCCTGGTCCAGCGCTTGGCCCTGAACGTGGAAGTGGCGGGCAAGATGGAGGGTTTTCCCCATCTGCCGCGCAACGATGAATATTCCACGGTCCAGGTGGGCAAAGCCTTGCAGGTCTTTGTTCAGGGACAAGAAGGCCATGCTCCCGAGCTGTGCGCGGCAGAACCCGACCTGCCCATGCGGCCCCCGAACCTGTGCGCGGGTTGCTCCCACCGCGCCCTGTACTACTCGGTGCGCCAGGTGTTCGGCCCGGACGTGGCCCAGTCCTCTGACATCGGTTGCTACACCCTGGGCATCCTGCCGCCGCTGGCTGCCGCCGACTTCCTGCTGTGCATGGGCTCGTCAATTTCCGCGGGCTCGGGCGCGGCCAAGGGAATCGCGGCCAACAAGGATTCCCAAGGCCACGGCTTGCCCGTATTGGCTTTTATCGGCGACTCCACCTTTTTCCATTCCGGCATCACCGGCATTGTCAATGCCGTGTTCAACCGGCACGACATCCTGGTGGTGGTGCTGGACAACGGCACCACGGCCATGACCGGCCACCAGCCCCACCCCGGCGTGCTGACCACCATGCAGGGCGACAACCCGGCCCAGGTGGACATCGAGGCCATAGTCAAGGGCTGCGGCGTGGACCAAGTGCGCACCGTGTCCCCCTTCAACCTGAACAAGACCCAGGCCGCCCTTGAGGAACTCAAGGAGATGAGCGGAGTGCGCGTACTCATCGCCCGCGAGCCCTGCGTGCTCTTTGCCCGCCGCGCCCTGCGCAAGACCCCCAAGGTCACGGCCTACGTGGCCGAGCAAGGGCCTGAAGTGGAAGCCTGCCTGGAAAAGCTGGCCTGTCCGGCTTTTTACCGCGACGGCTCCGATGTTGCCGTGGACGCGGAACAGTGCACGGGCTGCATGGTCTGCAGCCAGATCACCAACAACATCAAGGCCCGCAAAAGGAGCTGACATGAGCGAGCGCACACGCATCTTTCTCACGGGCGTGGGCGGACAGGGCACCCTGACCGCCACCAACCTGCTCGCCCTGGCCGTCCTGGATAAAGGGCTGCCCGTAACTTCGGGCGAGATCCACGGCATGGCCCAGCGCGGCGGCGTGGTGGAGTCCACCATTCTCATCGGCGGCTGGCAAAGCCCTCGCATCAGCCATGGCGAGGCCGACGTGCTCCTGGGCTTCGAGCCCCTGGAGACCCTGCGTGCTTTGCCCTACTTGAAGCCCGGCGGAACCATCGTGTCCAGCAGCGAGGCTGTGCCGCCCGTGGCCGTATCCCTGGGCCAGGCCGAGTACCCCCCTTTCGAGCACATCAAGGAAAAGGCCGAGGCTTGTTCCGGAGCCGCCACCTTTGTGCCTTGCCGGACCCTGGGCTTGGAAGCCGGAGCCCTGCAGAGCGGCAACATTGCCTTGCTCGGGGCCGCCTGCTCCTTGGGCCTGGTCGCCGTGGATGTGGACGAACTCAAGGCCGCCGTGGCCAAGCACCTGCGGCCCAAACTGGTGGACACCAATGTCCGCGCCATTGACATTGGTGTGGCCGCCCTTTCCTGAGACGGAACCGGAGGCGTAGTTGAGTGAACGGCACTGACGCAGTCATGTCCGTTATGGACACCTACCTCGGAACCTTGCGCCGCATTTTGCCCGCATTGGGGCCGGGCAGTCCTTTCCCGTCGAGCCTCAAGAGTTTGCTGGCCTCTCTGGCCGATGAGCACGGTTTTGTGCGGCCGCACATCGCCATTTTCGATCCCGAGACTCGGACCCTGAAAATGAGCCTGAGCCATGGCCAGGTCAAGAATGTGGAGGTCCAGTACGAGCCGGGCGTGGGCGTGACCGGACAGGTCTACGACACGGGCCAGCCCGTGGTGGTGCCCCGCATGAGCGAACACCCCGCTTTTCTCAACCGGGCATTCGGCCGCACGGACAAGGAACTGGCCGAGTTCGCCTTCATTTGCGTGCCGGTCCTGTCTCAGCAGGGCGAGGAGGGCGCCCAGGAAGTGGTGGGCACCTTGTCCGTGGACACGCCTGCCACGGACCTGCCCTCGTTGGAAGTACAGTGCCGTTTCCTGGAGGTTGTGGCCGGACTCATCGCCAATCAAGCCTCCTATCTCCAGGAGGAAATGGCCCGGCAAAAGCACCTTATGGCCCAGTCCATGTTCGACTCGGACCTCAAGCTCGCGCCGGACAATATTGTTGCCGCGTCCAAGCCCATGCGGCTGGTCCTGAACCAGATCGCCCAGGTCGGGCCGAGCCGGGCCACGGTATTGCTGCGGGGCGAGTCCGGCACAGGCAAGGAACTCTTTGCCGACGCCATCCACGCGGCCAGCCCCCGTTCGGAAAAGCCGCTGGTCAAGCTCAATTGCGCGGCCCTGCCCTCGGAACTGGTGGAAAGCGAACTCTTCGGCCACCAGCGCGGCGCGTTCACCGGCGCGGTGCAGACCAAGAAGGGCCTGTTCGAGATGGCCCACAAGGGCACACTGTTTCTCGACGAAATCGGCGAACTGGGCCCCGAGGCCCAGGCCAAGGTGCTCCGGGCCGTGCAGGAGCAAGAGATTCAGCGCATCGGCAGCGAGCAGACCTTTTCCGTTGACGTGCGGTTGATCTGCGCCACGCACCAGAATTTGGAAGACCTCGTGGAAAAAGGGGCCTTTCGCGAGGACCTGTATTACCGCATCAATGTTTTTCCCGTGTTTATTCCCCCGTTACGGGAGCGCCGCGAGGACATCATCCCCCTGGCCGAGCACTTCTTGCGTGTCTATGCCGGGGAATATGAAAAATCCATCAAGCGCATTTCCTCGCCCGCCCTGGACCTGCTCCTGCAGTACCAATGGCCGGGCAACGTGCGCGAACTCAAGAACTGCGTGGAGCGGGCCGTGCTGCTCTGCGACGACGAGGCCCTGCGCGCCTACCATATGCCGCCTTCCCTGCAGACCGCCGAGAGTTCGGCCACGGACACCAACCTCTCCTTTTGCGAGGCCGTGGCCAAGTTCGAGCAGGAGCTCCTGGTGGACGCCCTGAAAAAGACGCGGGGCAACATGCTGCAGGCCGCGCGGGAACTGCGCGTGAGCTACCGCATCGTCAACTACAAGGTGAAGAAGTACGGGATCAATCCCAAGCGTTTCGCCATGTTGGGCAAGACAAAATAGCACGTCGGAGACTTGACCGGAGAAATGGGAGCCGGGCTTTGGCCTGGCTCCCTTTTGTATTCTACAGCTTGCCGAAAAAGATCAGCGCGCCCAGGACCACGAACCCGGCTCCGGCCACGCGCTTGATGATTTCCGGGGATATCCAGCGGCAGATGAACGCGGCGAGCAACACGCCCAACAGGCTGACCAGCACCAAGGCCAGGGATGAGGCCAGGAACACGGTCCACGGCTTACGCGACTCAGCCGCGAGCATGATGCAGGCCAGTTGGGTCTTGTCGCCGAGTTCGGCGATGAACAAGGTCACAAAGGTCGTAGCGAACAGCTTCCAATCCATAAGGCGCGCCTCTCCTGTTTTTTGACCTGTACAGGAGGACTTTGCCTGGAATCAAGAGCTGGATTGGACTGATCCCGGGCAGGGCCGGGCCTACCAGCCGCCACCACCGCCACCGCCGCCACCGCCGCCGGAAAAGCCGCCGCCTCCCGTGCCCGACGAAGAACTGGGTGAAGAGGACGAACTGACCACGGCTGAATACAAGGACGAACTCAAGCCCGTGGTCATGTCCCGCACACCCAGGCCGGTCCAACTGGTGCCGTGGTACCAGACGGGTGTGTAGGTGGTGTCTTGGCCGGACATGGCCAGGGAACTCGCGAACTTTTCGCTCCAGGCCACTTCCACTTCCAGGGCCAGGGCATAGGGCAAGAATTTTTCGAACAGCTCCGGGGTCTGCTCCGGTGGATTGAGTACGTCCAGGCGGTGCTGCTCCGCGGTTTCCAGGTACATGAGGAAACCTTCGATGTGGTCGATCACTGCGCGGCCCGCTTTGGTCGGACTCTTGAGCAGGCGGTGGAAGCAGAAGAGCTGGCCGAAAAGGATCGCGGGCGCGAATTGAAAGGGCGTGGAGTATCCGTGCGCCCTGGTGGAGATGATGAAAAACGTGGTCACCCCCCCGAACAAGAGCATGAAGAAAAGCGACACAAAGAACTTGCTCAGGGTGAATCTGCCGAACACGGTTTTCAGGAAACCGACGGCAAAGAGCAGGGTCAACAACACCGATCCCGAGGTCATGAGCGAGGTGATGGCCTCCTCAATGGGGTGGCGGAGGAAGAACAGGGCCGCGATAAAGGCGGCCAGGCCAATGAAAAAGCAGGGCAGGATCCAGCCGGAATTGGTGTGGAACAGCTTTTCATTGAACTCGTCCTTGAGGCTGGCCTCCATGGAGCGCATGCCGCTTCTGACCCGCTGGTGGTTCTTTGACTTCAGCTCAATGGTGTTGCCCGCGCTGAACAGCTTGTTGGCCAAGCCCTTTTCACCGGGGGAGAGCATGGACTTGTCCTGGGTCTCGCGCTGGAGCGTGTACTTCTTCTTGTCGTCCTCGTGGATGGAAAGGAACCCCTTGACCGCCATGTTCAACACGCCCGAGGCAAAGCACTTGTGGTCGAAACCCATGTACTTCACGTAGCGCACCGCGGCAGGGGACAAGTCCGCGGGCGGGCTGAACTGGGGCATGATCACGCCCTTGGCCGGGTCTCTGCCCACGAAGAGCCAGGCCACGAACAGCAGGCAAAAGATCAGGGCGCTGCCGATCAAGGGAATGGCCAGGGAATAATTGTCCTTGAGCAGGTAATAGGCTTTTTGTCCTTGGGTGGGTTCGGTGACAAAGCCCTTGGGCCAGGACACGGCCACGGTCAGGCCGTGGCCCGGGTACAGGTCTCTCGCCGGGCCGTAGCGCAGGGAACCATCCGGGCCGGTGTGGAAATTGCGGTCCCCCTGCGTGGAGCCTAAACCGCCGGAAAAGGCTATGGTGTCGATGGGTTCCGCGCCAGGCGGCAAACTGATGGACACCTGGGCCTGCTCAATGGTGAAGGCCCAATTGTTGCCGGTCACGTTCCAGTAGATTTCGTCGTAATCCCCAAAAAAGCCTATCTGGCGGTCGGTTTCATAGGTGATGGTGTAGGTGTGCACGCCAGGCGTGATGACCACGTCTTCGTCGCCAATGTACAGGCGCAGGAAATCCCCTTCGCGGGCCGTGTGCCAGGGCTCGGGCTGGGCGTTGCGCCTGATGTCCTTGAACTCGTAGTCCACGCGGAAGTCGTGGCCCTGGCCGTCGTCGTAGATCGTGTACAGGTCCCGGTAAATACCGCGATTGATGCTCCAGTTCATGACACAGACCGTGATGGTCTCGGTCACGGTCATGGTGCCGTCGCCGTGGATGTCGAGTTGGGCGCGGAAATCCCGGATGACCTCGTTGTCGCAAGGGTTCTGCGCCGTTGCCGGGGACGGAATCAGCAGGGCGGCCAGGATGGCGGCAAGCAGCCAATGCCAGGAAAGGGATCCAAGGGATTGCATGGGGGCTCCTTGCTCAGCTCAGGGACGCGTCCGGCACGGCGCGGTCCGCATCGTGTTCGATCTGGAAAAATTCCCGTTGCCCAAAACCGAAGACCTTGGCCACCAGATTGCTGGGAAAGGACTCTATGGCGATGTTCAGGTTGCGCACGCAGCCGTTGTAATAGCGCCGGGCCATTTGGATCTGGTCCTCCAAATCCGTGAGTTGCTGCTGCAGGGACAGGAAATTGGCCGCAGCCTTGAGGTCCGGGTAGTTCTCAGCCACAAGCAGCAGCCGGTTCAGGGCCGAGGTCAGTTCTTGTTCGGCCTGGCCGCGTTCGATCGGGTCCTTGGCCTGCATGGCCCGGGAACGCATGGCCGTGACTTCGTCCAGGACCGTGCGCTCGTGGGCGGCGTACCCGCGCACCGCGTCCACGAGTTGGGGCACCAGGTCCGCGCGGCGTTTGAGCTGCACGTCAATGCCGCTCCAGCCTTCATTGCTTAGGTTGCGCTTGCGCACCAAGCCGTTGAACACGATAACGATCCATATGAGCACGATGGCCAAGACAGCAACAGCGATCCAAAATGGGGTCATGAAGGGGGCCTCGCTTGTGGGCTGGGATGGTTCCAGATTCAGGCCCGCACATACCTCACTGCCGGGGAGACTGACAAGCATGGAAAGGACTGTTTTCCCAGTAGCGGCTCGAAAGGCCGAACAGATTGAAAAAAATGGAAACTTGGCGTAGGGTTCTTGCATATTCCAAGGGTTCGCCGAGAATGAGCCACATTGATCAGTCCCAAGAGTGATATGAACCACGACCTGAACCAAGACTTGACCCAGGCCCGCGCCCGCATCCGGGAATTGGAGCTCATGCTCGAGCAGAGCAGCCTGGACACCAAGCTGTTGGCCGTGCAGGGCATGAGCCCGGTGGTGATCTATACGGGCTCGGCCCGGGGCGGATTCACTCCGGCCTATCTCAGCCCCAATGCGCGGGAGCATCTGGGGTATCCAGCAGAAGATTTTCTGTCCGATCCCCGTTTTTGGGAACAGCACATCCATCCCCAGGACAGGGAGCGGGTGGCAGAGGGAAGGGAATTCGGCCCGTCCAGAGCCCGCTGCTCCATGGAATACCGTTTTTTGCACGCCAGCGGCGAGTACCGCTGGTTCCGCGACGAGTTCCTGGTCTTGTGCGATGCCAGGGGCGAACCCCAGGAGTATGTGGGCACACTCAACGACGTGACCGTCGCCAAGGATCTGGAGCGCCGGAGCAGCGAACTGGAAGCGGCCAACGAACTGCTGAACCGGGAAGTCTCCGAGCATCAAATGGCCCGTGAGGCCTTGCGCGTGTCCGAAGAACGCTACCGCAAGCTGTTTGAAAACGCTTCCGAAGGCATCCTTGTGGCCGAGGTCAAGTCCAAGCGGTTTCGATTCGCCAACCCCGCTATCTGCCGCATGCTCGGTTATTCCACTGAGGAGCTGTTGGGGCTCGGGGTCAAGGACATCCATCCCAAGCAGGACCTGCACGACGTGCTCAGGACCTTTGACCGTCAGGCCCGGGGCGAGATGCGGACCGCGCACAACATCCCCTGCCTGTGCAAGGACGGAAGGATCATCCACACCAATGTCAGCACCACAAGCATGGCCTTCAACGGCATGATGTGCAACGTGGGCTTTTTCACGGATATTTCCGAGCACCGCAAGACCCTGGAAGCCCTGCGCGAGCGCGAGGAAATTTATCGCTTGCTGGTGGAAAACCAGAACGACTTGGTGGTCAAGGTTGACGTGGAGGGGCGTTTTTTGTTCGTGAGCCCCTCGTATTTGGACCTGTTCGGCAAGAGCGAAGACGAGTTGCTGGGCAAGGCCTTCATGCCCCTGGTCCACGAAGAGGACCGGGACTCCACGGCCCGGGCCATGGAAGCGCTGTTCAAGCCGCCCCACAAAGCCTACATGGAGCAGCGGGCCATGACCAAGCAGGGCTGGCGCTGGCTGGCCTGGTCGGACACGGCCGTGCTGGATGATTCCGGAGAAGTCGCGGCCATTGTGGGCGTGGGACGTGACATCACCCTGCGCAAGCATTTTGAGGCCACCCTGGAACGTCGCGTGGACGAATTGAGCGCCTTGTACGCTTTGGGCATGGACGTGTTGAGCAGCCTGTCCGCGGACGAGGTCAAGGACAAGGCCTTGGAGCGCATCTTCCAGATCGTGGAACCGGACATGGCCTTTTTGTACATGATCGACAACCACAAGATGGTGCTGGACCGGCACCGTGGCTTGGGAGAATCGCCCCATTTCAAGGCCCAATGGGGCCAGGGCGTTGGGGAGTGTTTGTGCGGCATGGCTGTCACGGAACAGGCCGGTGTCTATTCCCTGGATATCCATACTGACGCCCGTTGCACTTTGGACGCATGCAAGGAGACCGGAATCCGGTCCTTTACGGCCATTCCCTTGCTTGTGGGCCGTGAATGTTTGGGAGTGCTGGGCATGGCCTCGTGCCAGGAGCGGAATTTTTCCGAACAAGCGGCGTTTTTGGAGGCCTTGGTAGGCATCGCGGCCTCGGCCCTGCAAAACGCCTTGCTGCACGACAAACTGGCCGGGTCCATGCAGGACCTGGAAAAAGCCCGGGACGAACTGGACGAGAGGGTCAGGGACCGCACCCTGGAGCTCAAGCTGGCCAACGAACGCCTTGTGGAAATGGATAGGGCCAAGACCTCGTTCATGAACACCATTTCCCACGACCTGCGCACACCGCTCACGTCGGTGCTGGGCTTCGCCAAAATGATCGGCAAGGATTTTTCCGCATTGCGCGGGGATGGAGGGGGGCTGGATACTGCCGGTACTGCCAAGGCCGACCGAATTGAAGGCAACTTGGCTATCATTGAGCAAGAAGGCAAACGGCTGACCCGGCTTCTCAACGACTTCCTGGATTTATCCAAGATCGAGTCGGGCCACTATGAATGGCAGGACAGGGAAATCGCGGTCAAGGACTTGGTGGATGACGCCGTTGCCGCCATGGGCGGGGAACTGGCGCTTAAGCCCAAGGTCAGCCTGCATGTGGAAATCGTCCAGGACTTGCCCCAGGTTAAGGCGGACCCGGACCGGCTGTTCCAGGTTCTGTCCAACCTGTTGAGCAACGCCCTCAAGTTCACTTCCCAGGGCTCCATCACGGTCAGCGTCACCCTCCAGCCCGCGAACCTGAATGTCTGCGTGGAAGATACCGGCATCGGAATCGCCGAAGCAGACCAGCCCGGCCTGTTTATTCCCTTTGTCCAGGCCAAGTCCGACACCCTTGACAAGGAACTGGACGAGCAGCCCAAGGGCTCGGGGTTGGGCCTGGCCATTTGCAAGCAGATCGTGGAGCACTACCAGGGCCGGATCTGGGTGGAATCCGAGCCAGGCAAGGGCAGCGCCTTTTGTTTCACCCTTCCCGTGGGCGGCAAGTAGTGCGGCCTGGACAAAGGGGGAGTTGCCGCGTACATCCTTGCCCATTCCCGTAGTCCCGGCAATCCCGGCGGCTGCTTTTCCCGCACCGGTTCCCGGCAATGAAGACCACCACGCCCCAGTCCTCCTCTCCAAGCCAATCCTCATCTCCAAGCATTGTCGCCCTCGGTCTGGAGTGGCTGGGATTCGCCTTTTTCCTGTTTGTCTCTTTTCAGGCCGCTTTTCTCCAGCCCTATGTGATCCTGATCATGGGCCATCCGTCCAATGGGTTTACCGCGCTTTTGGCAGCGGGTTGCGCGGTATCCGGGCTGCTCGGCGGCAACCCCGTGGGCGCGGGAACCCGGCGCGAATTGGCAATATCCGCCGCGCTGCTCTGCCTGGCCCTTGTGAGCAGTTCCCTGGCCCTGGACCCCGGCGATTCCGTGTACCGGTCCATTATCGTCATGGGCTGCATGCTCGGCGGCTTTTGGAGCGCCCGCTTGTATCTGCGCGATCACCTCAAGCTGCGCATCTTCTTCTGGTTCTGCCTGGCGGCCCTGGCCGTGCTTTCGGTCCTGGGCCTCCATGCCGCCCTGCACGGGGAAAAGTCCTTTGTGCCCTTTGACGTGAATCCCCACCCCTATACTTCGCGGGTGGTCCTGTTGTCGTTCACTGTAGTGGCTTTGCTCACTCGCGTGCGGTGTGCAGGCGCGCCCGCATGGCCCGCGCGGCTGGGAGGTGTGGTTTTGGCCCTGCTCGCCATGGCGGCCATGGTGCTGACCCGGCTCAGGACCGCAGCCCTGGTGGTGATCCTGATGCTGGTCTGCGGGGCCTGGGCCCGGCTGTTTCGTTTGCGGTTGTTTTTCGCGGCCCTGTTGGTATTTGTTTTGCTGGGCGTGCTCTTTCTCGTGTTTCCCGTACATGAAGAGTACATGGTCAAAAGCCGCTACCAGGAAGTCTACTACCGCTTGGAGAGTTATCCCTTCACCTGGCACATTGCCAAGCAGAACCCGTTGCTGGGCAT
>QZKZ01000100.1 GCA_004796465.1 Desulfovibrio sp. | reverse complement strand
GCGCCAGATGCAAGGAACGAAAAAAGGCCAAGGCGCGCAGTGTATTCAATATACATAAGCGTCTTGGCCTTTTTTCAGTGACGCAGCAGATGGTGCTTTGTCAGCAGTCTGAGCCGGGGCCTTGGCCCCGGCATCACTATCTTACTCTGTGCTGGACGCAGCCTACACGTTGAAACGGAACTCGATGATGTCCCCGTCCTTAACAATGTAGTCCTTGCCTTCAAGCCGCAGCACCCCCCGCTCCTTGGCGGTCTTGAAATCGCCGCAATCCAAATAGTCCTGGTACCCCAGCACCTCGGCCCGAATGAACCCCTTCTGGAAGTCCGTGTGGATCACGCCTGCTGCCTCGGGCGCGGTGGAACCCTCGCGCACCGGCCAAGATCGGACCTCTTTCTCCCCAGCAGTGAGGAACGAGATCAGCCCCAGCAGCCCGTAGGTCCGGGAAATCACCAGGTCCAGGGCAGAGGATTCAATGCCCAGGTCGGACAGGAACATGGCCTTTTCCTCGGGGTCGTCCAGTTCTGCCAATTCCCGCTCCAACTTGGCCGACACTGCGATGTGCATCACGCCGTTGCCGTCCTGGGGCAGCTTGTAGTCGGGCAAGGCGTTTTCCCCCACGTTCCACACGTAGAGCACGGGTTTGGCCGACAGGAACGCGAATCCTCGCAGCAGGGGTTCAGCCGCCAGTTCCTGATCGGCGCGAAGCGGCTTTTCCGCTTCCAGCCACTCCTTGGCCCGGGAAACCGCTTCCTCTTCCTTGGGATTGACCAAATCCTTGGCCTTGCGCTTGTCCAGGGCCAGCCGCTCCAATTTTTTCTCGGCCACGGCCAAGTCGGCCACGATGAAGTCCGCTTCCATGGCCTGGAACTGTTCCTGGGGATCGTTGAGACCGGTGAAGGCGTCGATCACGCAGACCAGGCAGTCGCAAGGCCTGGCCTCGGTGAGCACCCGCTCGCCCAGGCCCGAGCCCTTGCCGCCGCCACCCACCACGTCAACATATTCAATCTCCGAGTAGGTCACCTTCTTGGCCTGGTACAACTCAATGAGGGGGTCCAATCTGGGCTCGGGCACCTTGACCATGGCCCGGTTGCCTGCTGCCGCCGCCGACGGTCCGGCCAACGCCGCATACAGATCACTTTTGCCTACTCCGGAAAAACCGATAATTGCTGTTTTCATGATAAGTTATCTAAAAAGGGTTAGGGAAAGCGGGCTTTGCCCGGGACGGAAACGTCAACGGATGAACGTCGCAGGGGGATGATCCCTTTGACCCCATCTGGGGCAGTGCTCGATTCGGGAGGTCTTGGGTAGCAGTAATAGGGGGAAGAGCCAAGGGGATTATTCTGGGGGGACAGCGGGTGCTTCCTCGGCTGGGACATGGGCCGAAGAAATCTTGCGCCACTGAAAGGCCGCATAGGCCACGGTCACCACCACGGCCGACCAGGTGATGGTGAAGATGGCCCACCAGATGCCGTCCAGGCCCACGTCCAGGACCCGCGTCAGCAGATACATGACCGCCATGGGCATGGCGATTTGGCGGTACAAGCCGATCCAGATGGCGTACATGGGCTTTTTCACGCCTTGCAAACTCGCGGTGATCACGAACAGCACCACGTAGGCGTAGAGCACGAACGCCGCGATGCGCAGGTAGTCGCTGCCCGCGCCGATCACTGCCGGGTCGTCGCTGAACACGGCCATCATTGTCTCGGCAAAGCAGAACACCAGGATCGTGCCCAAGGACATGATCAGCGCGCCGTATTTCAGCGAGGCGAGCACGGTTTCGCGGATGCGGTCCAAGTGCCCGGCTCCGTTGTTCTGGGCCACAATGGACAGGGTCGCGATGTTCAGGCCGATAGTGGGCATGAGCACGATCTGCTCCACACGGGTGGCGATGCCGTAAGCCGCCACCGCTGTTTCGCCGAACCAGCTCAAAAAATACGTGATCACGAAAATGCCCAGGCCAATGGTCATGTAGTTCACCGCAGCGGGCAGCCCCTGCTTGGCTATCTCAAGAAAAGCCCGGCCATTGGGGATGAACTCCTTGGGATAGCGCAAGCTCAGCAGGCCGCTGCGGCAGGCCCGCCACAGCAGGTAGCAGCAGCCCACAGCCTGGATCAGCACCGTGGCCAGGGCAATGCCGCTTATGCCCATGGCCGGAACCCCGAGCCCACCGTAAATGAACCAGGGGTCCAAGCCGCAATTGAGCACGCAGCCCAGGATCAGGAAATTCCGAAAGGTCTTGGTGTCGCCCTGGGCCTGGAGCACGGAGTTGGTCATGTACACCACCAGGAAGAACACGGACCCGCAAAAGATCACGTTCATGTAGTCCAAACAGATGCTCAGGTACTCTTCCGATGCCCCGAGCAGCCGAAATAGCGGCGGCGCAAGGGACAAGCCCACAATGGTCAGGACCAGGGCCGCGATAATTCCAAAGCTCAGCCCCTGGATCGCGATTTTCCGCGCCTGGTCCTTGTCGCCCTCGCCCAAGGCGTTGGCGATGAGCGCGGTGCCGCCCACGCTGAGCCCGCTGCCCACGCTCAAGATGATGAAAAACACGGGAAAGGCCAGGGACAACGCCGCAATGGCCGTGGTGGATATCTCCCCGGCAAAGAAGGTGTCCACCACATTGTACATGGTATAGAAAAAGAACCCCACGCTGGCGGGCACGGCCACCTTGCGGATCAGGCCTGGTATGGGTCCTGTGGTCAGGTCGTTGGTCTCGGCCATGGGTCCTCCTGGAGAAATGGGTCGAGCATGGCCTCAAGTAAGCACCATTTCCTCCCGGGGCAATGGGGAATGCGGAAGTATGATGGAGATACATGGATCACGAGTGCGGAACCTTGACCTGCGCCGCCACGATCCGAATCGCATCCAACGAAAACTCTCCCTCCAGCGCCTCGTGCGCCGCTTCCAGGGAGAACTTGCCTTGGGCCTCCAGATCAAGGATGGCGGCTGCCATGCGGCCCAGGTCCTCGGGGGGCAGCTGCAGGAGCTGGACCGCGTTGGCCTGGCCCTGGGCCACGGCCCGGCACAGGTGCTTGAGCACCGCTTCCCGGCCCAGGCCGCGCTTGGCCGCTACTTTATCCACAGAACCAAGGTCGCGGAACATGTCCAGGGTCATGGCCTCGGAAATGGACAGGCCAGTGTCCGCCGTTTTTTTGGCCGGACTCCGGGAAGGGGATGAGGATCGTGAATCTGCTTTGGACGAGGACTTGGCCTTTTTCCTGGACGTGGGCTTCGAAGGAGCCGCGTCCGTGGGCCTGCCGTGCTCGGCCTCGTGCGCGGCAATGAGGTCCAGGAACATCTTGCCGTAGACCATGAGCTTCTTGTGCCCCACCCCGTGCACCGCGAGCAGCGAATCACGGTCGCGAGGGCGCGCCGCCACCATCTCGTGCAGGGAGCGGTCGTTGAATATCTGATAGGGCGGCACCTTGTGTTCCTTGGCCAGTTCCATGCGCTTTTCTCGCAAGGCCTCGAACAACTCGCCATCGTCGGGCCGGGTGGTGTGCTCCGTGCTCTCGTAAGTCTTGGCCGCCTTGCCTGATTTCCTGACCCTTTTCTTTCGCGGCGGGTCCTTGCGAAACTGGACCTCCCGGCCCTGGTGCAGGATCTCGGCGCTGGCCTCGGTCAGCTTGAGTACCCCGTGGTTTTCCACGTCCTGGAACAGGTCGCCCGTGGCGCACAACTGGCGGAACACGGCTGTCCACTGCTTCTGATCGATCTCCTGGCCACAGCCGAATGTCTTGATTTGGTCGTGGCGGTTGTGGAGAATGCGCTCGTTTTCCTTGCCCAGGAGCACGTCAATGAGATAGCCCGCGCCGAATCCCTGGCCCGTGCGAAACACGCAGGACAGCGCCTTTTGCGCGGCGATTGTCCCGTCCCAGGTGGCGGGCGGGTTCAGGCAGGTGTCGCAGTTGCCGCAGGGTTCGCCGAGATCCTCGCCAAAATAGGCGAGCAGGACCTGGCGGCGGCAACGCACAGTCTCGCAAAAGCCAAAAAGCTGGGTCAACTTGTGCTGCATGACCCGCTCGTGCTGCTCCCGGGCCCCGGGGTCGGAAATCCGCTCGTCCTCCAGGCCGGATTCGCTGATAAAGCGCCGCAGCTTGGCCATGTCGCCCAGGGAATAGAACAGCACGGCTTGGGCAGGCTGGCCGTCGCGGCCCGCACGGCCTGTTTCCTGGTGATAGGCCTCCAGGTTCTTGGGCGGGTCGAGATGGGCCACGAAACGCACGTCCGGCTTGTCCACGCCCATGCCGAATGCAATGGTCGCGGCCATGACCAGCCCGTCCTCGCGCATGAAGCGCTCCTGGCGGCGGTCGCGGTCCGGGAGCCCTGCATGAAAGGCCAGGGCCTTGATCCCGGCCTCATTCAGCTTGTCAGCGGTATCTTCGCAGCGCTTGCGGCTCAGGCAATACACAATGCCGGACTGGCCGTGATGCTCGTCCTGGATAAAGCGGATGAGCTGGTTGGTGGTGTCCTGTTTGAGCCGCACGTGATAGCGGATGTTGGGCCGGTCATAGCCCGTGGCGAACACCCTGGCGTGCTCCAAGCGCAATTGTTTGACGATGTCGCGCTGTGTGGGCGCGTCCGCCGTGGCAGTGAGCGCCATGCGCGGCACGCCAGGGAACCGCTCGGCCAGAAAACCCAGTTGGGTATACTCGGGCCGGAAATCATGGCCCCACATGGACACGCAATGGGCCTCGTCAATGGCGATGAGCGCCAAGGGGAGGTCCTGGATCAGGGCCAAGGTCCGGGGCTGGAGCAGCCGTTCTGGGGCCATATACAGCAAATCCAGTCCCTGGTCGCGGAGTTGCCGCCAGACCAACTGTTCCTGGTCAGGAGTCAATCTGGAGTTGAGCTGGGCCGCGCGCGCGCCGTTTTGTTGCAGCCCCTGCACCTGGTCCTGCATGAGCGCGATGAGCGGCGAGATGACCAGGCCCACGCCCGGCCTGAGCATGGCCGGAATCTGAAAACACAAGGACTTGCCGCTGCCCGTGGGCATCAAAGCCACGGCGTCGCCGCCCCCGGCCACGTGCTCGATGATCTCTTGCTGCGGCCCCAGGAACTCGCGGAAGCCGTAGACCTCGTGCAGGATGCGCTCTGCCGGATCCTGAGATTTCATCTCGCGCATGGGCTCTTGCTTTGCAGGTCAAAGATACCAGGTCTGGAGCTTACGCTAGTTGAGAATACAACGCCGGGCTACTCGTAATAGCGGTTGCACACATACATGAAGGGGATGCGGTGGTCGTCCCGCAAGGGTTGCCACTCGCCGGGCTGCTCAAAGTAGCCGACCTCCCGGCCCGCATAATTGTAGCCCTGGCCCATGAGTTCCATTTCCAGGTTGGCCGAGCAGTCGTAACGCATGGTCCAGACCAGGGTGGTCACTGCCTGGGGATCGTCCATTTCCTCGCGGGTGGGGTGGCGCAACACCAGCTTCCACTTGACCAGGGCCTGGTTCTCGTTTTCCCAGAGGATGGAGGAACCGTCCAAATACATGGAAAAGATGCTGTCCCCGGTCATGCCCAGGTCGATCCATTGGGGATCTTCGCATGGGGCAGGGACTGGGCAAAGAACGGCAATGAGCACTATGGGGAGCAGAATACGGATCAGGGAGCGCATGGGTTCTCCTCGCAAACTGTGATGGGCCTCTTAATACGTCCAGATGGACTTTCCGTCCAGGTCCAGGAAACGCTCCATGAGCCACTCCTCGTAAGTGGGGGCATCAATGAGAGGCTCCACCGGCTCTTGCAGAAAAGCCTCCACCACATCGTCCTGAAGGATGAGGTAAGGAGTCTCGGCTTGGCCCAGGGCAATGTTGCGGGCCTCGGCCAGCAGGGCCGCGAAGTCGTGGGCCCGGGGGTTTCCCGGGTTGCGGTCGGGGTGATGGGCGAGCATTTGGCAATGAAAGGCGTACTTGATGCGATTCTCTTCGGGCTGAATTTGCTGGGGATCCAAGCCGAGGATGCGCAGGGCTCTGGCCAAGTGGCTGCGGAAAGTAGCCAAGGGGTCCAAGGTGGGCATTTTAATGTCTCATTTTACACTTTTTGAAGCACTGTTTTCAGTCTACCCTTCTCGTCCATTTTTCAGCCGTGTCACTTCACCACTATTTCGTCACTACGTCTTCATTTTAGCATTCCTCTAGGCTCGCCTGCCCTTGCCCCAAAAACGGTAGAAAAAAGTTTGCCCCCACGGTTCCTGGACTCTAGCAGATTCCAGGTTCGCCTTCCATGGGCCTGGCACGGTCCTGGCTAAACCAGATGCCAGTAGCCAAAATACAACCGTGCTTTCCAAGGAGGCACACCCATGATGTCGAGCAACCAAACCCAAACTGAAAATAGCAACCTTCACCCCATCGTAGCCTGCTTGGCCCTGATCATCGCGACCATGCTCATGGCTTTGATTCTTACCGCCCCGGCCCTGGCCGGTGACTGGCCCAACTACAACTTCATGGGCGGCGACTACCACAACTTTGAAACCACATCCGGATTCCCTGGCCAGGAATGCCGCCAGGCCTGCATTGACGATCACCGCTGCCGCGCCGCCACCCTGGTGGACGCGGGCATCCAGTCCGCTGGCCCCATGTGCTGGCTCAAGGACAGTGAATTCGAGATCCTGGAGGACGGCAACACCAATTCCTGGATGAAGCCCGAATACTACGCGGCCGTGGCCGACCAGAACCGCCTGGGCCAAGACTACGCGTCCTACGAACTGCCCCCGGGCCAAGGCTCCATGGACTGCCGCCGCCTGTGCCAAGGCGATGACAACTGCCGCTCCTTCACCTACGTGGAACCCGGCCTGCAAGCCGCCGGCGGCATGTGCTGGCTCAAGGACGGCGTGCCCGAACCCAGCCGCGCCGAAGGTTGCCACTCCGGCCTTATTTATGAACGTACGGTCCTGACGATTCCCGAAGGTCTGTTCGGCGTCTACGAAGTGGTGGAAACCGAGGAAACCACTCCCATGGAAGTCGTGGAAGTAGTGGGCCTCGCGGACTTGGTTATCATTCAACCCCGTATGGACAACGTGAATTTGCCGGGAATGGACTACTTCAACTTCGAACTCCCTGTGGACGATCCCGAGATGTGCCAAATGGCCTGCGAACGCGACTCCTCCTGCCGAGCCTACACCTACATCCGTCCCGGCATCCAAGGCGACTTTGCCCGCTGTTGGCTCAAGGACGCCATTCCCGATCAGGTCACCGACTACAACGCCGTTTCCGGCGTGCTGCGCTGACCCGGTCTGCCTCTACCCTCCCTGTGCAATGCCCGGAACCCCATGGGTTCCGGGCTTTCTGTTGTGTTCCCGCCTGCTCCCCGCAGCTCTCCACGCTCACGGCAAAAATCTAACAAGTATTTAATATAACTACTGTTAAACTAGAGACGCATACGAACTTCGGCACGGAAATCGCTAGAAAAATACCAAACCATTCCACCCACCCCCTTGCCCTTTCCACCAATCCAAGAGGTTCCCCATGCCCATATTCTCCACATCTTCCACTCAAGCGGCAATCTGCTTTCGCCGCCTCCTGGCCGGGCTGGTCCTGGCCTCGGCCGTGGCCGCTTTCGCCGGGCCCCATAATCCGGCCCTGGCCCAGGACATGCCCGGCTTCAACCTGCCGGGCGGCGACTACTACCACTTCCAGATGACCGACCTCCATTCTTCCCGCTGGCCTGGCGACGATTGGCAGGACTATGTCTCGTTCTGCACGGCCATGTGCGACGACGACCCGTACTGCAAGGCCATGACCGTGGTCCCGGCCGGGCTGCAGGCCGACTATCCCGTGTGCTGGCTCAAGGCCGGCGGGTATGGCGTGGCTGCCGACCCGCGCATGCATTCCTGGGTCGACCCCCAGTACGGGGCCAGCCAGGGCAGTTACTTTCGCGAGGCATACCACCACAGCGTGGAATTCGGGCCGGGCCAGGACGCGGCCCAGTGCCGGGCCTTGTGCCAAAGCGACTCCCAGTGCAAGGCCTTCACCTATTGGGAGCCCGGATCATTCGCCGACTCCGGGGTATGCCAGCTCCTGCACCAAGAGCCCTCGCGCATGGTGTCCGAGCTGTACTGCCATTCCGGCCTGATCCATGAACGGGTGACCTCGCCCGACGAGAGTCTGCATCTCACGCACGACCCCTTGCACGCCTCGGAGGTGACACCCTCTTCTTCCCGCATGGACGGTGTGAACCTGCCGGGCCTCGACTACACCAACTTCGAGGTGGAGGTGGGCGACTACCGGGTCTGCCAGCATGCCTGCGGTGATGACCCGCGCTGCCGGGCCTACACCTATGTGCGTCCGGGCGTGCAGGGCGTGCTCGGGAGGTGCTGGCTCAAGCACGGCGTGCCCGCCTCGATCTGGAATCCCCACACGGTTTCCGGTGTGTTGCGCTGACTCTCCTGCTGTGTGGCTTCGAGTCCGGAACGAGATCAGTTCCGGGCTCTTTCTTTTTGGTTACTGTATCATTTTCTGGCTCATGAGACATTTTTAGCCGCACAATTTGCCACCCTCTCCCCACTCCCTGGTGATTTAAATTAGTAAAAATGACAATATTTCGTCTTTATATTTAAATTTCAACTTTCTATTACTTTCTACTCGCCGCACCTTTTCCCCCTCCTGTGAGCTTTGTCACAACATGCTAAAATTGTTCATATAATTAATCGTGGCAAAATGAAAAACTTGGCACGGTCCTCGCTATATACTGACCATGAACGCGAACGAAACATACAGAGACGAACTCCCTGAACAAGGACCCGTCTCTCCCATTCGCCAACGAGGCGCAGACATGACGCCCGAAAATATATACCCCATCCCAACCCTCATCCCAACGGCTCCCAGCCTGACCGCAACGGTCACAGCCTCGGACCCGGCCGCGCGCAGGAATCCCGCACCTGCAGAGCGCGGCCGGGCCTCGGCGGCTCCTGGCTCCGGGCCGGGGACCCTGACGCACCCCTTTTTCCGCCCATTGTCGGGCCTGTATTTTTCCGCACCAACAGCAATTCCCCAACGGCCGGGGATCCAAATAAGGTTGAGGGGGGCTGGTGACGCCATGGGCCGGACCGAGTCCATAGAGCTCCCGGCTCCCCCCATCCCATATACCGCGACATGACGCATGTGTTCCCAATTGCCAACGAGGCACGCCATGATGCCCAAGCACATATACCCGCTCCAACCCTCAACCTCTTCAGCGTCAGCTCCTCCGACCCGCATGGTCCTCGCCTTGGCCCTGGCCGCGCTCTGCCTCCTCGCTCCTGGAACGCGCGGCCGGGCCTTGGCAGAGGAACTGCCGGGCCACAATTTTCTCGGCGGTGACTACTACCATTTCCCCATAGACGAGCCCCTGTGGGACGGGGCCACTCCTTTTGAATACTGCAGCCAATACTGCACCCTTGATCCGCGCTGCAGGGCCGTGACCCTGGTCGCGGCGGGCGTGCAGTCCGAGTTTCCCATGTGCTGGCTCAAGGACGGGAATTATGTGGTCCAGGAGAATCCAGCCACGGACTCCTGGCTCAAGCCGGTGTACGCTTCCTACCGCCAACGCGATTATCCGGGCGGGGACTTCCGCTCCATTGAATTTCTCGATCCAGCCCAGGACCCGCACGCCGGGGCCATGCAATGCCGCAGGGAGTGCGAACGGGATTCACGCTGCCTGGCCTTCACCTTTGTGGCGCCGGGGTTCCAGTCCAGGGGCGGCGTGTGCTGGCTCAAGGACCGGGTAGGCGGAGAAACATACGCACCGGGCTGCTACTCAGGCCTGGTCTATGAACGCCAAACATTTTCCGATCCGGATTGGCTGCCTGCCACGGATCCCCAGGACGCAGCCGGGTCCACGCCCCCCGAGTCCTCTCTCCGGGACGTGAACCTGCCGGGCCTGGACTACGCAAATTTCGCGCTGACCACATACGACCCGGCCCTGTGTTTGGCCGCCTGTGAGGACGACCCAAACTGCCGGGCCTACACGTACGTGGCCCCCGGACAACAAGGCCGCCACGCCCGCTGCTGGCTCAAGTACGGCGTGCCCGCCCAGGTCCGCAACGCGCACACGGTTTCCGGGGTGGTCCGCTGACCTCCCCGCCACAACAACATGATTCCACGCCAAAGGAGCATGATCATGACCACATATATTCCTTCCACCAACGCCTTGATCCGTTTCGCCTTCTTGGTCGCGGCCCTGACCCTGTTCGCGGTCCTGGCTTCCCCTGCCTGGTCCCAAAGCTTCGGCGAATTCTACCTCAATGACAGCGGCCTGGGCTTTGTCTATCACGGCGACCACCCGGGCTCGGGTTTTCATGTCGACCCCTACGGCAACGTCCACAACGGCTATGGCGGCCATCCCGGCGGCCATTATGGCGGCCATCAACCCGGCGGCGGAGTGAACCACCACTTCATGCCGGGCGTGGACCTGCCTGGCCAAGATTACGCCGAGTTTCCAGCCATGAGCAACGATCCCCACGAGTGCTTCAACGCCTGCGCCAACGACCCCCATTGCCGCGCCTACACTTTTGTCCGTCCCGGCATCCAGGGTCCGTTCGCCCACTGCTGGCTCAAGCACAGCGTGCCTTACTCCGTGCACAACGGCGGCACTGACTCGGGAATCGTCCGCTGAATCCGCGTAACCTTTTCATGATTCAACGCCACAGGAGGCATGCATCATGACGACACATACTCCTTCCACCAACAGCCTGATCCGTTTTGCGGCCCTTGTCGCGGCCCTGACCCTTCTGTCCATCATGGCCTCGCCCGCCTGGCCCCAATCCGGGGAGTTCTACCTCAATGACGGCGGCCTGGGCTTTGTCTTTCACGGCGACCATCCCGGAGAAGTCCACGTGGACCCCCACGGCGGCGCCCATGGCGGCTATGACCCGCACGACCCCCACAGCGGCGGTGTCCAGCACCACTTCATGCCTGACGTGGACCTGCCGGGCATGGATTTTCACGAGTTCCCGGCCATGAGTAACGACCCTGTGGAGTGCTTTGACGCCTGCGTGCACGATCCGGGCTGCCGCGCCTACACCTTTGTCCGGCCCGGCATCCAGGGGCCGCACGCCCATTGCTGGCTCAAGCACGACGTGCCCCACGCCGTGCCCAACGGCGGCATGGATTCCGGGATTGTCCGCTAATTGGCGCTCCCCGCGTCCCGCACATGATCCCCCAACTACGGAGACATCCCGCCATGCCTACCTATATCTTTTCAACCCACGGTCTGGTCCGCTTGGCCTTCCTGCTCGCGGTCCTGACCCTGCTCGTGGTCCTGGCTTCATCCGCCTGGTCCCAGGACATCGCTGGAGACTGGCCCGGCTACAACTTCCTGGGCGGCGATTACCGCAACTTCCCGGCTCTGAGCAACGCGCCCCTCAACGAATGCGAACAGGCCTGCATGGACGATCCGGAGTGCCGCGCCTTTACCCTGGTGGACGCCGGGGTCCAGGGGGCGAACCCGGTCTGCTGGCTCAAGGACAGCGAGTTCGAGATCCAAGTCAACAGCCGTACCAACTCCTGGCTCAAGCCCCTGTATTACTCGGCCGTGCAAGGCACCAACTTCCGCGGCCCGGGTTACGACAACATGGGCTTCCATGACAGGACAGGGAGCAGTTTCGACTGCCGCGTGTATTGCGAAAACGACCCGCGTTGCAAAGCCTTCACCTTTGTGGAGCCGGGCGCCGAGTCCGGCGAGTATGCCGCGGGCGGCATGTGCCGCTTTTACGGTGAAGTGCCCGAGGCCCATCAGATGGCGGGCCACCATTCCGGACTGGTGTACGAACGCGTGGCCTTCCGCGTTGATCCGCCCAACCTTACCGTGGGTCCTGAACATACGTCCCAGTACGATTCGGACGAAGTATTCCTGCCCAACGTGAACCTGCCGGGCATGGACTACGCCAACTTCGAGGTGACCTCCAACAATTACCGCGAATGCTCCACAGCCTGCGCCGAAGACCCGGACTGCCGCGCCTACACCTATGTCCGGCCCGGCCTGCAAGGAACATACGGCCGCTGCTGGCTCAAGACCGGGGTGTCCGCCCGGGTCGCGGACAACAACACGGCTTCGGGCATTCTGCGTTGATTTTCTTGCCCAATTCTTAGTGAACGACCGAAAAGCCAAGGAGACGACTCTTCATGTCAAACCGCCTGCTCTCGTCCTCTACTCCGATCCGCTTGATCCTGCTGCTTTCGGCATTGGCGCTGTCAGCACTCACAGCCTCGCCAGCCTGGTCCCAAGGGCATGCCGGGGACTGGCCCGGACACAACTTCCTGGGCGGCGATTACCGCCACTTCCCGGCAACGAGCTTCGCGCCCCACGACGAATGCAGAAACGCCTGCATGGCAGACCCCAAATGCCGCGCCGCCACCTTGGTGCCTGCCTTTGTCCAGGGACTGACCCCTGTGTGCTGGCTCAAAGACAGCGACTTCAACATCGTTGCCGACTCCTCCATGAATTCCTGGCTCAAGCCTGCGTATTCCACTGCCGTAAGCAACGAGAACCGCTTGGGCGGCGACTACCACTCCATCGAGTTCACGAACCCGCAGCATGGCGTGACCGAATGCCGGACCTATTGCGAACAGGACCCGCGCTGCACGGCCTTCACCTTGGTGGACGCGGGTTTGCAGGCCGCGGGGGCCATGTGCTGGCTCAAGGAGACCACGCCCGCGGCCAGCATGGCTCCGGGCTGCCACTCCGGCCTGGTCTATGAGCGCCAGAGCTTCACGGGCGGCTCGTCCACTGCCAGCGAAGTGTTCCTGCCCAACGTGAATCTGCCGGGCATGGACTACGCCGACTTTGACGTGGCCTCCAACGATTACCGCGACTGCTACGCGGTCTGCGCCCAGGACCCGGGCTGCCGCGCCTACACCTATGTCCGGCCCGGCCTGCAGGGCGCGTTCGGCCATTGCTGGCTCAAGACCGGCGTGTCCGCACAGGTCGCTGACAGCAACACGGCTTCGGGCATCATACGTTGACCGTTTCTCCCACGGGTGTGCTCCCTTGCTTCTGGCAAGGCCCGTTGGGTCCTCCATACCGCGCCCCTGGATTCCCGGTCCAGGGGCGCGCTTTTGCGCCGGGCCCTGTCTCGCTATTGTCACACAAACATGCTACACACCCACCTTCCCATGGACCGCTGTTTGGCCGGGCAGCGCGTCCGCGACCCCCACGCTCGGCGAGCCGGGGCGTGAACAGGAGCCGCAATGGCGCGTCCCTTGCCAGCTTTATGTGCAGCAGCCCTTGCCTGTGCCGTGTTTCTTGTCTTTGTCCGCCCTGCCCTGGCCGAGGAATATCCGGGCTGGGACCTCATTGGCGGCGACTACCAATCCATAGAGCTTTCAGCAGGCTCCAATGCCTGGGACCAATGCGTTCATGCCTGCGTGCAGGACGTTGAGTGCATGGCCGCGTCCATGATCTCGGGTCCGGCCAAGCCGGTCTGCCGCCTCAAACGCATGGGCTACGACGTGGAAGAGAATCCCCAGGCGTCCTCCTACGTCAAGCCTCTGTACATCAGCGCCCAGGCCAACATGGCCTATCCTGACGGTGATTACGAGGTGTTCGAACTGTTCGGTCCCAATGACAGCGCCGAGGAATGCCGCATTGTCTGCCAGTCCGATACGCGCTGCTTGGGCTTCACCTACGCGGCTCCGGGAGTGGAAGCCACTCACGGGGTCTGCCATCTCAAAGAATCCCTGAGCCAGGCCGTGAGCGCGCCGTCCATGTTCACAGGCGTGATCTACGAGCGTATGCCCTTTTACCGCGAGGCCGTCCTGGCGGACCTGGGGACCACGGCGTATACGGACCAGGAAGCCACGGGGCTTGATGAAGAAGCCACGGAGACTGATGAAGAAGGTACCACGGAGACCGATGAAGATGGAACCACGGTTCCTGATGATCATGCTTACACGGTTCCGATGGACCAAGGAGCCACGATCCCTCCTGAAGAAGGAGCCACGAATCTCGATGAAGAACCCGTGGGACTTGATGAAGAGGAAGCCACCACTCCTGACGGCCCGGTGACCACGGACCCCGAGTATCTGGGAGCCCCGCTGCCGACTGAACAAAGGGACACGGATTCCCATGGCCAAGGAACCTTGGTTCCTGTTGAAGAGGGGACCACGGTTCCTGTTGAAGAGGGGACCACGGTCCCTGTTGAAGAGGGAACCACGGTCCCTGTTGAAG
>QZKZ01000154.1 GCA_004796465.1 Desulfovibrio sp. | reverse complement strand
TTCAAGGCGGGCGCGGACGACTACGTGCCCAAACCCTTTTCCCTGCGCGAGCTCATGGTGCGCATAGAAGCGGTGCTCCGCCGCTCGGGCAAGAACCTGGGCGATGAAAAGGTCGTGTACGCGGGCATGGATTTTGACGCGGCCACGCTCAAGGCTGAATACGGCGAAAGAACAGTGGACCTGACACGGCGGGAAATGGACATCATCGCCTACCTGCACCGCCACAAGGAACGCATTGTTTCCAAGAAGGAGCTGCTGGAAAAAGTCTGGGGCTATGCGGATGCGGATATCGAGACCCGCACCGTGGACATCCACATCATGAAGCTCAGGAAAAAAATCGCTGGCCTCAATCCGGCCTTCACCTCGGAAGACCCCTTCATCGTCACCATCCGGGGCGAGGGCTACCGCTTGCCCCCTGAGGACGAGACCGGCCAGGAATAACCATGCAGCGGCTCAAACTCTATATCCTGCTCTTTGGCGCGGCGCTCATGATACCCTTGGGGTATTTTGTGCTGCGCACCCATCGTTCCATTGAACAAGAAGAGCTGGCTGAGTTGCGATTTTTTGCCGAGGCCCTGTTCGAGGAGATGGAAACCGAACTCACCGTGCTCATCCACACGGAAGAGGCCCGGTCCATCGAGGAATACACGTTCACCTACGTATCCCTGGCCGATCCCGGCGATCCCCTGTCCGAACACCTGGCCCAATCCCCGCTCAATGAACTGCCCGGCCAGGACTACATACTGGGCTACATGCAGAACAATCCTGACGGTTCGTTCCAGACCCCGCTCACCGAAGGCATGGTCATCCTGTCCCCGGAATTGGCCGAGGTCGTGGCGTCCCTGGAATGGATCAACACCATTTTTAACGACAAGCGCTCGACCACGCCCGAGGAAGCCTTGTCCGAATACGAGGAAATGGCGGAACTGGCCCTGGAGGAGCAGGCCCGGCAGAACATGGAGCAGGCTGACCCTTCCGTGGCCGACCGCTATTTGGAGCGCGCGGACCAGGAACTGAAGACGCATCTGGGCCAGGAAGACGAACGCGTGGAAGAGTTGAGCGAGGAAGAATACAACCGAGCCCTGCAGAATATGCAGCAGATGCAGCGCATGGCCGAGAACGAAGTTCCAGGTGGAGACGATTTCCAGGAATTCGCCCAATTGGAGACCCCGGAGCAATCGCCCGATGAAGCCGCGCCCACGGGCCCGGAACTGGCCTATAGTTTGGAGCAAGGCCAGGCAGGTGGCGGTGGCGGCCAATACCGCGAACGGGCAACCACCGGCAGCGACGTGGCTGAGGACGGCTCGGTCTTGGCCCCTGCCCTGGAAGATGATCCCGTGGTCCGTTCGGAAGTCGCTTCCGAGGAGCAGACTGAAGGGTATGCCGGGGAATCCCCGGTAGTTGACTCCTTGGAGAACAGCTCGGACATGGCCATGCTTGACATGCGTGACCAGGAAACCGAGGTCTTGGGCCAGGTGGAGTCCTCATCCGAGCCCGCGCTTGCGCCCTTGGCCGAGCCCGAGCCCATGCCCGCCCCCATGCCCGACAATGATCCTTTGCCTGGGGCCGCAAGCGACCCTATTGAAGGGGCGGAACCGGCAAACGGTATCATTGAAACCGATCTCTTGGAGCCGTCCCGTGAAAGTTTTTCCGGGGTTGGCGAATCCATGGCGGTCATCGTCCCCGAGGACGCCGATCCCAACAAGGACGATGACGAATCTGGAAGTGGCCAGAGCCTTGCCATGGAGCAGGCCGAAGAGCTGGCTGAATCCTTGGCTCCCGCGCCCGTGGTCACGCAAGACGAGTATCGGCGCAGTGAACCTGCCCAAGACTGGGAATCCTCACCTGACCACGGGGACTTCGGCTCATCCGTCCCCGAGGAATCGTACATGGACGACTCCCTTGCGGACCAGTCCCTGCTGGATGGAGCGCCGCCCTCGCCCGAGACTCCCGTTGAATCCGACGCTGTCGATTTGGATGGATCGACCGCCAGCATGGAGCCCGAGACCTTTCAGGTGGAAGTCGCGCCCATGCAGTCCGTGCTCATTGACCAGGACCACATCTTCATCTTCCGGCGCATTGTGATCGCCAACCAGATTTACCGGCAGGGCTTTGTGCTCCGGGTCAACGAATTCCTGGCCCATCTTGCGGACAACCACTTCGCGGACCAGCCCATGGCCGAGTTCTCGGGCCTGCGCTTGGCGGTCATGGACAACGGCCAGGAGACCTCAGCCGTGACCTCGGGCGTGGCGGCCCAGGGTAGCGATTTCCAGTTGGAGCGCGTGTTCCCCCGCCCCTTTTCCTTTCTCAAGGCCACGCTCACCTGCGACGCTATTCCCGGGTCCCAGGCCCGCTCCACCCTGGTCACCATGACCACGGTCCTGGCCATGGTCATCCTGGTCGGGCTCTTTGCCATCTACCAAAGCTCGCGGGTGGTCCTGGACATGTCCCACCGCCGCCAGGGGTTTGTGTCCTCGGTGACCCACGAGCTCAAGACCCCGCTGACCAACATCCGCATGTACGTGGAAATGCTGGAGCACGGCATGGCCAGGGACACGGAGCGGGAGCAGGAATACCTGCGCATCGTGGGCTCGGAAAGCGGGCGCCTTTCCCGGCTCATCAACAACGTGCTGGAGTTCTCCAAACTGGAGAACCGCTCCCGCCGTTTGGACATGGTCCAGGGCGATCTGAGCGAAGTCCTGCGCGAGGTCGAGGAAGTGATGCGGGAAAAGGCCAGGCAGGAAGGGTTCACGCTCACGGTGCAGCGCGAGGACATCCCGCCCGTGCTGTACAACCCCGAGGCCTTGACCCAGGTGCTCATCAACCTGGTGGAGAACAGCCTCAAGTTCGGCAAGCAGTCCCCGGAAAAGGCCATTACGCTTCGGGTCTTGTCCCGTGACAGCCACGTCTTGGTCGAGGTTTCAGACACCGGGCCAGGCATCCCCCCCCATGCCCTGCGCAAGGTGTTTGACGATTTCTACCGCGTGGAGTCCCCGCTCACGCCTACGACCCGTGGCACGGGCATTGGCCTGGCCCTGGTGCGCAAGCTGGTGGCGGCCATGTCCGGCCAGGTGGAAGCGTCCAACAACTCTGGGCCGGGATGCACCATCACCATCACCCTGCCGGTATAGCCCCGGCCCATCGCTGGTTCCTTGGGTTCAGCAGGGAACCCTAATCAAGAATCTCCGCTGACACGAAAATCACCAGGGACCGCCGCCCTCCCCCGGCCTGGCGTTCGGTGAAACCGTAGCCCAGCAAGGGCACATTCTGCCCGCTACCGCCGGAAGTGACCGTATCCGCCGAGCCGATGGCCACGGCCTGGCCATTGGCCACTTCCACCACAGTGGAGGCGGAGCTGATGTCAATGCCTTGCAAGGGGTTGCTCGTGGTCTCGCCCCTGACCTCCACGGCCAAACGCAACCTGTTGCCGGGCATGACCCGGGGCGTCACAGCCAACGCGACCACCACGTCCCGATAGTCCGTGGCCCCGTGCCCGCCTGGGATGGGCAGGGAACTGCCCATGGCCAGCTCGGCCCGCTCCAGGGCCAGGGTGGTCACGTTCAGGGTTGATTCGAGCTGGGCATGGCCGGATTGGGAACGCGCATTAATGGCCGCGTCAACGGGCTGGATGTCGCCGTTGAGCACCACCAGGGAGTTCCCGTTGCCAAAACCCTGGCCGCTGGACCAGGCCACGCCCAAGCGGTTGAGAAAATTCTCACTGGCCTTGACCAACCTGGCCTGGATCCGCACTTGGGGCTGGGGCCGGTCGAACTGGGCGATCACGTTACGGATCTGGCTCATGTTGCCAGGCGTTTCCACCACAATGAGCATGTTCGAGCCGGGGTCGGCCACCACGGAACCGTGCTCCGTGAGAAAGGGTTCCACCAAGTCCACCAGGGACTCGGCCGGGACCCAGGAAACTTCAATTATTTCAGTAGCCATGCCCTGCCGCGCCGCAATCTCCGCATATCCCTCTTGAGCCGATGCCGGGACCGTTGAAAATACCATTGCGCTCACAAGCCAAAAGCACACCACAACCATCACCTGCCGCATGGGGGAAAAACCTTTGGGAGATGTGTTCATGGTGTCACTCATGCGATGTCCCCAAACGCATGTCAAGGCGGGCTTGCTTGACCAGTCCATCCGGCCAAGCTACGGTTCCGCATACCCAAGGAGCCTCCATGCGCCTGCATTCGCTTGTATCCAGCTTCCGTCCATATATCGCGCTTGTTGCCCTCTTGTTCGCCTTGGCAGGGGCGAGCCCTGTCCTGGCAGCCACCACGGCCACGGTTGTTGAAGTGGTGCAGCCCGCGTACGTGCAAAGCTCATCAGGAGAAGACAAGCCTCTGGAACCCGGCCTGGTGCTCGGCCCGGGCCGAACCGTGTCCACGGGCGCGGGCGGCCATGCCGTAATCGAACTGGACGACGGCTCCACCCTGGTGCTGCACGAGGAAACCTCCATTGAGCTGAACCATGTCTTGACCCATGAACAAGAGGCCGTGTCTTTTTCCCTTTTCCTCGGCCACGTGTCCGCCACCATCCGCGGTTTGTCCTCGCCGGATCTGGTGGTCACGCCGACCATGGTCATCGGCATCCGGGGCACGGAGTTCACGGTGAGCGTTGCCGACGACGGAGCTTCGATTGTTTCCGTGACCGAGGGCGAAGTGGAGGCCACAAGCCACTCCCTGACCGGAGCGAGCAACGAAGCAGTACTCATGGGCGGCCAGGAAGCCTGGGTGGAAAACGCGGGCGACACCATCGCCCCCCATGAACGGCGCATGCTGAGCTACGAGGACTGGTCCAGGGAGCGGCGCGCCAGGCTTGAAGCCGTGATTCCCTTGCTGCCGGAAATCCTGCCCAAGGCCCAGGAAGGCATCGACACCTTGACGACGAGGATTGAAGAGCTGGCCGCCGAGTTCCCGGCCCATGTCCAGGCCATCCAGGCCTATGAGCAAGAGATTATCGCCTTGGGCGACTCCCGGCCTGCAAGACGCCGCGCGCTCAGGGCGGGTATTTTCAAGGAGACCGTGGCCATCGGCTTCAAGGTGCTTCGGCTGCGTGTGCTTGGCGCTGCCCTGCGTACCATATTCATCCGCGCCAATCGCCTTTCGCACGTAGCGCCTCAATATCAGGACCAACTGGGAGAAGAGTACGAGGGGGTCATGGCGGCCCTGGAGACGATCCTTGCCCAAAAGGCTGAAGTGAAACCCCGCATGGAGAGCCTGGTCCAGGAAGTGAAAACCACCCTTGAACCCGTCAAGAGGTATCTGAAACGTTTGCAACATGCGAGGGAGCATGGGCTCATGAACGGCGAGCACATTCCCCAAGATTTTCCCGGACAAGGCCAGGGCCGATCCAGCCAATAATCGGGGAACCGACCTACTCGCTTTCCACGCTCACGTCCTCGCGGCGGGACTGGAGGATCGCGGCTTGGAACGAGCCGTCCACTTCCGACGGCAGGGACGTGAACCTGATGCGAAACAGGGTCGCATCCTCGGATGAGTGCTTGAGCACCTTGGCGTAGAAGTCCCGGCCCGCGAGTTCCTCGCTGACCCCGGCCAAATTCAGCTTGAGGTTCGAGTAGAGTTCCAGGTCAGCCTGGCACACTAGGTCAGCCGACTTGAGGGACAACCGGGTCAGGGAGCAGGGTATGCGCTCGCGGCCCACTTGCTTGCCGTCCAGGGGCGTGCACAGCGCCGGGATGGGCCGGGCCAAGCCGTGCAAGTGCACTTCCTGGTCCAGCAGGGTGATATTGTAGGGCGCGCCCACGCCGCCCACTTCATAGATGGTGAACGGCGCTTCCGCGCCCTTGGGAAAGACCTCGCGCTTGCCGTCAATGCGCAGGGAGGCCCCGGCCTTGCTCTTGACGCTGTCCGACACGAGCACCTGGCCGCCCACGGAATAGGACTCAATGCGCTGGACCATGTTCACGCCCCGGCCCACCACCGTATAGTTGCTGCGCTTGCTGGAGCCGATGTTGCCCACCACCACCTCGGCCTCGTTCACACCGATGCCCATCTCGATCTCGGGGATGCCCATGGCCCGGTTCTGGCGGTTGACCTCGGTCATGGCGTTCTGCATCTCCAGGGCGCAGGCCACGCAAGACAAGGTCTGATCCTCCATGTCCTGGGGCGCGCCAAAAACCACGAGCAGCGCATCCCCGATGATCTCGCTGATGGTGCCGTCATGTTTCAGGATCACCTCGACCATGACCTCGAAATAGCTGTTGAGCAGCCGAACCACCTGCTCGGGCTCCAAGCGTTCGGACAGGGCCGTGAACCCCCGCAGATCGGACATGAGAATGGTCACGGAACGGCGTTCTCCGCCCAGTTCCAGGGCCGCGGGGTTGGCGATGAGCGAATTCATGACCTCGGTGGACAGGTAGCGGCCGAACATCTTCTTGAGCAGTTCGGACATGTCCATGACCTGGCGTTCCCTGAACCGCCACCGGTCAATGATGTAGCCGCAGATCAGCAAACAGATCAGCACCGCGATAAAGCCGTTCATCATCTGGGCCATGTCCCAGAGTCCACCCGGCTCGCGCACCTTTTCTTCCAGGCCCTCCAGGAGAAAAGCGTATTCAATGACTCCCATCCCCTCGAGAACCATATGCGCGGCCAAGGTCCCCACCCAGCAGATAAAAACCACCAAGGCTACCCGGTAACCAAAAAGCAGTTGCCCGATGAACACGTAGACAAAGAGCATGAGGTAGCTCACGGGAATGGTGGCGTAGCCTGAACGGCAAACAAACCACGAGGCATGCACGGTCATGGTGATGAACGCTGGATAGGTGAGCCATACGGCCTTGGGCAGTTTGTTGCGCACTATAAGGCCCACGATGAACAGCACGGCCCAGATCGCGGTAAAACCCCACTGGAACAAACCCTTGCCCACCACGGCAAAGGCCTTGGCTCCGGCAACGAGATAGATGTTGGCGATGAGCAGGGGCGTGACCACCAGGACCACGCCGAGAAGCAGCAAGGTCTTGTCGGTCCAGGACCAGTCCAGGGGGTTGCCCACCCTGTTGACGAGGCGAGCCAGGAAAGGAAAACGTGTGGGCCGGTCGTCCATGTGGCCTCCCGCGAGAGACAAGCGTGATGCGAAAATCCGCGCGAAGGGCCTAGGCTCCCAGCAGGTAGACCCTGAGTTGCTGTTTGCCGAACGTGAGCGCTTCTTGCCTGCTGAACATGAAGATATCAATGGTGTTCTGCATGCGCTGGGCCATGAGGTCGTCAATCTCGTACACACCGTAATCCACCACGTATATCTTGCGGCCGAACACCCAACCGTTGGCGAAAAGGTCCGGGGAAACAGCGGCGATGCCGGGCCGCACCCGGTTGTTGTTGGCGGTGATGAATGGCGTGTCGTCGGTCTGGTCCGGGGTTGGACTGTACGCCGTGACCGTGAGCATCTGTCCCTCTTGCAGGGACGAGATGAGATGGTCCTTGCTCACGACCAAGTCGCGCAGTTCGGCCACGGTCTGTTCAAAGCCCGTCACAGCCGAACGCAAATTAATGATCTTGATCTCCGAGGAGGTCCGCAAGCCGATGAACGCGCCCTCGGTTCGCGCAAGGCCGATTTCGGACGTCCAATATTCCTGCTGATACTCATCCACCTTGGCCTGCAAGCGGACGAGTTTCTGATGCTGGGTGTAGCTCCACACGGACAGGATAATCAGAGCCACCACCAAAAAATACCTGAGCATGGGCACTGCCTCGTTCCAGGGTGACCGGTTTTACCGATGCGTCGGCACCACGATCCAATACCACAAGAGGGAGCAAAGGGAAAAGAGGCAAAGGAATTTATCGGGAACCCGCGCGAATTCCTTGCCCCGCTTGGAGGTCTTCATCTAACTCTTCGAAAGGCAACACAAAAAAAATGGAAATAACCATTGCCTTTTCCCTAATACTTTCTATAGTGGGGATCCTTGGGATTCCCTTTATCAGGAGAAGGCCATGCGACTGCAGACATCACCTGATGCGCGTTATGCGGCGGAATTGCTGGAACGCTCCAAAGCCAACCCCCAGCTTTTCAACCGGATCATGCGCATGTACGAGGTTTGCGGCTCGAACACCTCCTGTCTGCGCAAGGAAACCCGGCGTTTGTACGCCGAACTTGCGCACGACTGACCCGCCGCCCTCCGGGCTGGGCCACAAACAGCCCCCTTGGAGACGTGTTTTCTTTTTTCCGCCAGGCGTAACCAGCTAAAGATACATAAGAAGTGTGCCACCCATGGCCATGAACAGATTGGCGAAGGGGTAGGCCCCGGCATAGCCCAGGGCGGGAATGGGGTGGTCAACGCTTTGGGTGACCACGGAAAGCGCTGGCGTGGAGGTCATTGATCCGGCCAGTGCCCCGAATAGCAGGGCCGGGTGCAGTTTGAGCACATAGCGCCCAAAGAACAGACCCGTGGCCATGGCCGCAGTTGTCACGGCCGCCCCGGACAGGAACAGGGGCAGGCCCACGGCTTTAAGGGCCTCGATGATCCCGCCGCCTGCTTCCAGGCCGACTCCGGCGATGAACAGCACCATGCCCAGTTCCATGAACACCCAGCGCGCAGCCGGCGGCACCCGGCCAAAGGTCGGGTGGATGGAGCGCAAAAAACCGATGAATATGCCGGACAACAGCAGGCCGCCTGCCGCGCCCATGCCCAGGGCCACGGCTCCGGCCTTGAGCGTGATCTTGCCCAGGAGCAGACCGAGTACGATGCCCAGGGCAAAGGTCAAAAGGTCGGTCTGGATCACCCGCCGCTCCTCATAGCCCATACGCTTGACCAGGGCGTTGAGCCGTTCCCGCAGACCAGAGATGCGCACGGCGTCGCCCTTTTCCAGGACCACATCCATGGAAATGGGCAGTTCGATCTGGGAACGGACAATGCGGGTGATATAGCAGCCGTAGCGGGCCAGGGTATGCAGTTCGCCAATGGGTTTGCCCACGGCGTCGGGGTGGGTGACAATGACCACGATGGAGTCCACGGGCGGGCTCAGGAGTTCGGTATCGAACACGCCGGGTCCGATCTTGCCTTCCAGATTCTCCAATCGCTCGCCAGGCCCCACCACGGACACCCGGTCGCCCATGGACAACTCGGTGTCCGAATCCGGAGTGATCAGTTTGCCCTCGCGCTTGATATGCTGGATCACGCAACCCAAGTCGCGGCTCATGCCCAGTTCGTCGAGGCGGCGGCCCACTATGGTTTGATCGTCAACCTCGAATGCGCGGATCATGGGCCTGTTGTCGCGGCCAGCTTCCTCGTCGTCATCGGTCATTCGCCGTTCCTTGGCCAGCTTGGCGGCCTCGGCGCGCAGGTCGAATCCCATGACCTTGGGCAGGAGCCGCATGGCCGTGAGCACGCCCAGCAGACCAAAGAGATAGGTGATGGCGTAGCCCACGCTGACTTCACCCATGGCCTGGGCCACGCTTTGGCCGGAATGGGGCTGGGCAAGCCCGCTTTGCACCGCGTCCTGGGCCGCGGCCAAAAGCGGGGAACTGGTCATGGAACCGGCCATGAGCCCTGCGGAAAGACCCGGAGAAAAGTCGATGAGATAGGTGCAGCCAATGGTCACGCTGATGGCGGCGGCCGCCGTGACCCCGGCCATGGCCGCGTACTTGAAGCCATCCTTGAAAAACACGCTGAAAAACCTCGGCCCGGCCTGCAAGCCCACCGAGTAGATGAACAGAATAAACCCGATCTCCTTGACCCGCTCGGGAATGGCAAAGCCGTAATGGCCGAATACCAATCCAGCCAGCAGCACGCCCGCCATGGGCCCGAGCCTGGCCGAACCTATGGACACATTGCCCAGCAAGTAGCCCAGGCCGATGACCAGGAACAAACACAGGGACGGATTGTCCATGAGCAGCTGAATGATATCGATCTGCATCCTTACCTTCCAGCGGCTGAACCTTCGCCGCTCCCGCACCCCTACGCCATTTCACGGCCATGTCAACACCACGCTCCTGTAACAGGCGGGCGGTAGCTTGGTCACCATCCCCTGGTTACAAACTTCCCGTGGAGATGCTATGTACGTATCCGACATCATGCGGCAACGGCAGGCCCTGGTCACGGTCTCGCCCGAGGCTGACCTGGAAGAGGTGGTGTACCGCTTTGACAACAGCGTCAGTCTCTCGCGCTTGATCTACGTGATCTCGGAGCAGGACCTGCTGCTGGGCGTGGTGGGCGCGGCGGACATCCTGGCGCTGCTCCTGCCCCGGGCCAAGGAACTGCCCAATGGCGCGGCCCAGGACCGAAGCCTTTTCGAGCGCGCCCTGGCCGAGCACATAGGCGAACACCGCAGCCGCTCCGTGGCCCACATCATGCGCACGGACTATCCGAGCGCCAAGCCCGGGCACCCCCTGGTTCAGGCCACGGACCTGCTGCTGGACAGCGGCGCTTGGGTCATGCCGGTCCTGGACGATAAGGGCATCCTCGCCGGAGAGATCACCCGCCGCTTGCTTCTGCGCTACACCGCCCACGCCGTGCTGCAAATGCCGCCGAACTAAACGCCATCTTCCCGCAAGGAGGCCGTTATGCGCATCGCATTTCTGGGAATGGGCATCATGGGCGTTCCCATGACCCTGAATCTGCTGAGGGCTGGTTTTCAGGTCACGGTCTGGAACCGCAATCCCGACAAGTGCGCTCCTGTGGTGGACGCCGGGGCCTCCCAAGCCGAGACCCCGGCCGAGGCCGCAGGCGCTTCCGAGGTCACCATCCTCATGCTCACCGGCCCCGAGGCCTGCAACAACGCTCTGTTTGGCCAAGACGGCGCGTCCTCGGCCCTTGCTTCCGGCAAGGCCGTGGTCAACATGTCCACAGTGCCGCCCGCCTATTCCCGGGAACTGGCCCAGCGCATCGCCGAACTCAACGCAGACTTTGTGGACGCCCCTGTGGCCGGATCCAAGGTCCCGGCAGAGCAAGGCGCCCTGCTCATTCTCGCGGGCGGCGACCCCGCTGAGATCGAACGCTTGACCCCGGTATTCAACGCCATGGGTAAGCGCACCATCCATTGCGGCGAAGCAGGAGCGGGCTCAGCCATGAAAATGGCCAACAACCTGCTCCTGGCCGTGATGATGGCCGGGTACAGCGAGGCCGTGGGCCTGGGCATCAAGGGCGGCGTTGACATGGAGACTCTGCTCGACGTGCTGCGCTCAGGCCCCATGGGCTGCGGCCTGTTCTCCCTCAAGGAGGACATGTTCAGGCAAGGCGAGTTCCCGCCCCAGTTCCCAGCCAAGCACATGGCCAAGGACCTGCGATTCGCCATGGCCTCGGCCCGCGAAACCTTCGCGCAAACTCCCGTGGGCGACAAAGTGCTGGCGCTTTTCGAGACAGTGCTGGAGCAGGGCTTGGGGGAGGAGGATTTTGCGGTGGTGGCGAAGATGTTGGGGTGAGAGCCCCCTGCCGGGACGGAAGGATGCCCTGTGTGTTGCTGGATACGAGCACACCTGTCATGCTGCCGCAGGGAGGCTGATCCATGCCCGAAGACATCCGCTGGAAGCAGCGTTTCAGCAACTACACCAGAGCCCTGCAAAGGCTGGCTGAAGCCGTTGATCTGGCTGGGGAGCGCGAGCTTTCCAACTTGGAGAAGCAGGGGCTCATCAAATATTTTGGGTCTACCCACGAGCTGGCTTGGAACGTGCTCAAGGATTTCCTGGAGCATCAGGGCATCAGCAACCTGATCGGCTCCAAGGATGCGGTGCGCTCCGCGTTCAAGAACGGCCTTGTTGATGACGGCGAGGCTTGGATGAGCATGATCCTGGACAGGAACCGTTCCTCGCACACCTACAACCTGGAGATCGCGGAAGAGATCGCCGGTCGTATCCTGAC